>CAMDVC010000044.1 GCA_945878785.1 Bifidobacterium breve
GCATTCGGGCGTCAAGGAATTCTCGGGCAGTATCTTTATGACTGGTTCAACGTTTCTTTGCCATTCACTCGAACTGCCGTGGTGATGGCACAAGTGTTTGTGGCGATGCCCTTTCTGGTTCTCGCTGTCGAAGCTGCGTTTCGTCAAAGTGACGAAGGGTTAGAAGATGCAGCGCGCACAATGGGCGCATCACCAAGTCGTGTGTTCTTCACCATTGCGCTACCAGCGGCACGCCCCGCCATCATCGCGGGCATCGCGCTTGCGTGGGCAAGATCATTAGGTGAGTTCGGAGCCTCGATAACTTTCGCTGGCAGTTTCCCTGGTCGAACGCAAACACTTCCGATGGCAGTATATGAATTGGTCTCAGTTGACTATCGCTTGTCATTGGTGTTGTCGTTAGTGCTGATTTTCATTTCAGTAGGCGTGTTAGCCGCGATGCGTGATCGATGGATGGCGGGCCGATGAGTATTTCTCTTCAAGGAATGATCGGCAGAGGTGAGTTCGAGCGTTCTCTCAATTTCTCCGTTGCTGATGGCGAAGTGCTGGCAATCACCGGACCAAACGGTTCGGGGAAATCTACAATCATTCACACAATCGCTGGTCTTGTTTCTCTACGCAACGGTCAATTGCAGTCAGACAACATCTCATGGGACGCCCCAGATTCAAAACAATGGGTTGCAGCAGAAAACAGAACATGTGCTGTGGTGTTTCAAGACCTTCGTCTCTTTCCGCACATGAATGTGATTTCAAATGTCGCATACGGACTTCGTGCGCACGGTGTAAGCAAAGACGAAGCACGCAGTCGATCTACTGCGTTACTTGCGCGTGTCGGCTTGTTATCGTTTGAAACACGACGACCAAATGAACTCAGCGGAGGAGAACGTCAACGTGTTGCACTTGCACGCGCTCTTGTTATAGAACCACGAGTGTTGCTTCTAGACGAGCCGCTCTCGGCGGTCGACAGCGCCTCGCGTGCAGCTCTGCGCGAGCTGTTGCCAGAGGTCCTTGGTGGTTTCGCCGGAGCTACAATTCTGGTCACCCATGACCTGGGCGACGTCGAGGCCCTGGCTTCGGGCAATCTCAGCCTGAACTAGCCCATATATCACCAAAATCTGACCCTTCGTTCATCTTGTGTTCATGAAGCGTGGGTCTACCGTTCACCGTGTCCTGCGAGCATCATCGGGTGCTAACGAATGTCCCTGATAAACGTTCAATTGAAAACAATCTCACACGAGTAGACAAGGTCTTCCAGAACCTCGTGACATTAGGAGCTTTTTTCTCGATGGTGGTTCTTGCAGCCATCGGTGGCTTCCTGCTCTATCGAGGATTTGAAATTTTTAAGGACTTTGGCTTCTCCTTCATCACAAGTTCTAAATGGGACATTGGTGATCCCGAGGACACCAGCACAGCGATTCTTGGCATCGGTGCAATGCTCGTCGGATCAATTATCACTGCCATCATCGCGGTTGTGATTTCTGTGCCATTCGCTGTTGCAACCGCACTATTGATTGAGTTTTATGTTCCCGGTTGGATCAAGACAATTCTTGTTTCTATCCTCGATCTAGTAGCTGCGTTGCCGTCGGTTGTCTTTGGTATCTGGGGTTATGCAGTTCTCTTGCCTTTAGTGGAAGATTGGTCGGTGACAATCGAGCACTATCTGGGTTGGATTCCGATCTTTAATGTTCCATCCGAAATCTTTGGTCGTTCACCTCTTCTTGCTGGTCTGCTCTTAGGTCTCATGATTGTTCCGATTATCACGTCAGTTGCGCGCGAGGTGTACAGCCAAGCTCCGCGCGACCTCATAGACGCTGCATCAGCCCTCGGGGGCACTCGTTGGGGCGCCTTGCGCGCGGTAGTTCTTCCGTTCGGGCGAAGTGGCCTTGTTGGCGGAACAATGTTGGGCCTTGGTCGCGCCTTAGGTGAGACTGTCGCTGTTTACCTAACACTGAATCTGGTTTTCGAAATCAACTTCAAAATTCTTGCGAGTGCCGGCGGCAACGTCGCATCCCTCATTGCAACAAAGTTTGGTGAGGCGACGGCGTACGAACTGAAAGCACTGATGGCAGCTGGTCTTGTTCTGTTCCTCGTGACATTGCTCGTCAACTTTGGAGCAACGATGATTGTCAACAAATCAAGGAAAATTGTATGAGTGTTGTAGTCGAGACAATGCCACCAGTTCCTACGCGGCCATGGCGAAATTCAAAAACCACGGGTATGCGCAATCTGGCGGCCATCGTTCTGGCAGTGATTTGCGGTGGGGCTTTGAACCAAGTCACTGGATTAAGCGGCTTCTTAGGCCTCTTCCTAGGTGTGGCTTTTCTTTTTCCAGTATTTATTGCCGTTACTAATGCTAAGCGAGGTGCAAATGTTGTCACGGATCGGATCGCCTCTGCAGTAATTGCAGTTGGATTCATAGCAGTGACTATTCCGTGGTTGTCTATTTTCATCACGGTATTTCAAAAAGGCTCTGAGGCGTTCCACTCCTCATATCTCACTGAAGACATGAGAATCACTCCATCTGGTGATGATTTGCAGTACGGCGGAATCGCTCATGCAATTATCGGAACACTGCTGATGGTTCTTGTTGCGACAGTTATCTCTGTACCGTTTGGAATTATTGCCGCGGTGTACATCGTTGAAGTCAAAGGCCGCTTTGCCGGACTCATCAGGTTCCTGGTTCAGGCAATGAGTGGAGTGCCATCAATTGTTGCTGGTCTGTTCGTCTATTCAACGGTCGTCATTTTGTTTGGCGGTTTCAGTGCATGGGCCGGAGCTGTTGCGTTGAGCATTCTCATGCTTCCCACAGTTGCTCGTACTTCAGAGGAAGTATTGAAACTGGTATCGGTTGATCTGCGTACGTCAAGCGCTGCACTTGGTGCGACTCAGGCTCGTACAGTGTTTACCGTCGTAATCCCAACAGTGGCGTCAGGTTTGATTACAGCGGCTGTGCTTGGCGTGGCGAGAGTCGTGGGTGAGACCGCCCCGCTTATTCTTACTTCCTCGTATTTCGTTGCGTCTAGCACGAACTTGAACGAACCAATTGCAAGTTTGCCAATTTATATCTTCTCAAATCTTGGGTTGGGCGATCAAAATGCCACTGCTCGTGCTTGGGGTGGTGCATTGGTGTTGCTCGGAGTGGTATTTTTCTTCTTTCTTCTCACCCGAATCTTCAGTTCCCGAATCAAGCGAAAGTAATACGATGGACAACAATCAGATGGATAGCCAAATTAACGAAACAACTCGCCCCCACATCACTGCCAAGGTCGAGATTCCGGAGCAACGAAGTAAATTGCATACTGAAGATTTACAGGTTGATGCTGCATCTAAGTCAGGCCTAGAGGCCCGCAGTGTTCATGCGTGGTTTGACAAGCATCATGCGTTGGCAGACATCTCGTTGCATTTCCCAAAGAATACAGTGACAGGACTCATTGGTCCCTCTGGTTGCGGTAAGTCAACTTTCCTACGACTTCTCAATCGCATGCATGAATTCATCCCAAGGGCTGCAATGGCTGGTGAAGTTCTCTTCGCGGGTAATGACATTTACGATCCAGGTGTTAACCCAATTGATATTCGTCGCCGAATCGGAATGGTGTTTCAGAAGCCAAACCCATTTCCTGCCATGAACATTGGTGAGAACGTTGTGGCAGGGTTGAAGTTGTCACGTGTCAAGACATCAAACAAAGATGCATTGATTGAAGACTGCCTTACACGGGCCGGGCTATGGAAAGAAGTCAAAGACAGGCTTGGTTCAGCCGGTGGGTCGCTTTCGGGTGGTCAGCAACAGCGCCTGTGTATCGCACGCGCATTGGCACTAAACCCTGAAGTGCTGCTATTGGATGAGCCATGCTCGGCACTTGATCCGGGCTCAACACTTCGAGTGGAAGAAACCATTGTTCAATTGTCTGCGACAATGACAATCGTCATCGTTACCCACAACATGCAACAAGCTGCTCGTGTCAGTGATTATTGTGCCTTCTTTCTGTCAGATGGCGGTCCAGGTCAACTTGTTGAAGCAGACCTCACTACAAACATCTTCTCTAACCCATCTGATTCGCGAACCGCTGATTACGTGCAAGGCCGCTTCGGCTGACCTCAGTTAACTCATTGTTAATCTTCCGTATCCTTTGGGTTTGGTAGATCGATACATGCCTGTCAGAAGGCCTTCTTATGCTCTGTTCAGGGAATAAGTAATGCCCTATCTAAACAGGAGAAAAAATGAAATTACGACAGAAGGCTGCCGTAGCAATTGCGGCAATCTCACTCGCTAGCGTCGCTGGCGTAGGGCAAGCAAACGCTGCCTCAATCGGTGGCGGTGGAGCAAGCTTCCTCGCCAACATGATGGACATCTGTGCTGCGCAATACAACCGCAACACTCAATCGAATACCGCAGCAGACGTAGTTACTTACGCTTCAGTCGGCTCCAGCACCGGTAAGACCGGATTTGCAAACGGAACCTACAAGTTTGGTGGATCTGAGTCCGCATATTCTTCTGGAGCTCCAACAAACTTGGTTTATGTTCCACTTGTTGGCGGCGCAATCGCAATCGGTTACCGCCTCGACGGAATTTCACCTGCAGGCGCAACTGTGCGTCTCCCGAGTGAAGTAGTTGCAAAGATTTTTGCTGGCCAAATCACAAGGTGGAGTGATCCTCTTATTTCAGCAGCAAACAAGGCAACATCTGTTGCTAAGAAGCTAACGGCAACCAAGGATGGCGTAAAAGTATCTATTGCAAAGAAAGCTGCAAACGTTCAGTTCACAATGTCCATGACACCAGCTGCTGTAACGAAGTTCAAAAATGCAAAGGTCACCATTTCTGCTGCAAAGCTTGGTGGAGCATCAACGAGTTTATACTCAGCAAAGTCAGCTGCAAAGCTTTCAAAATCAGCTTCATATGCTGCAAACACCGTGTACACAGTTAAGGCCGGAAAGACACTTATTGGAGTTCTTACTACTGAAGATGCAAAAGATGGTGAGACAATCACGTTCCCAGATACAGCAATTCGCGTTGTGCATCGCAGTGACGGATCAGGTACCACGAACAACTTCATCAACTATTTGAACAAGTCTCATCCTGCAATCTGGACAAAAGTAACTAGTGACACTTATGCAACTGGTTTCCCAGGCACCGCACTTCCGACAGATGGTTCATTCCAGTCTGCAAAGGGCAACGAAGGACTTGCAAGCTATGTACGTGACAACAATGGTTCAATCACATACGCCGAATTGTCATACCTTGAAGAGCGTGGCGTCAAAGCTGCTGCAGTAAGCAACCCAGCTGGCAAGTATGTTCTTCCATCACCAACTTCTTCAGCAGTGTGGCTTGATGCCGCTGCTATCGATGCAACTGGTCTTGTAGCTCAGAACTTCGCAACAACAGCTGCAGATGCGTACCCAATCAATGCGGTTTCGTACGGTTTGTCAACAACAGCAAAATCAGCTGACAATGCGTCTGTTAAGTCGTTCTTCGCTTATTTCTTGGATGTGTGTGCACCAAAGAATGCAGCAGGAGCTGGGTATACCCCACTCACCGGTGAAATTCTTAAGAAGGCTTCTGCTCAAGTAGCAAAGATCAACGCCGGCTGATTTAGTTCAACCCCGAACGACCACTTAGGGTCCGGTGCGAAAGCACCGGGCCCTTTTGGCATTCTGAGGCAGAATAGAGACATGGCAACTATTCGCATCGTGAACCCCGCAACCGGAAACCTAGAAGGTGAGGCACCGAATCACACGGTGGCGCAGTGTCTAGAGGCTGCTCATAAGGCCAGTGGCACCTTCATTACGTGGCGCATGACGTTGCCTCGTCAGCGCGCTGAAATCCTGCGTCGCGCATTTGAAATCATGATTGCCGAACAAGAGAAACTGGCCACGCTCATAGTGCGCGAGAACGGCAAAGTTTTGTCAGATGCCCGAGCCGAGGTTGCGTATGCGGCTGAATTCTTCCGCTGGTTCAGTGAAGAGGCTGTGCGCATCGACGGAGACCTGCGCCAGGCACCGAACGGCACCAATTGGCTGGCTGTTACGCGTGAACCTGTAGGGGTCGCGCTGTGCATCACACCGTGGAATTTTCCTGCAGCCATGGCAACGCGCAAGATTGGCCCGGCATTGGCTGCTGGATGCACTGTGCTGTTGAAAGCGGCCCATGAAACGCCAATGACGGCATATGCAATTGCTGACATTTTGCAGCGCGCAGGTTTGCCTGAAGGTGTTGTGCAAGTCATCACTCCAGACCCGCCTAGTGAAGCAGTGCAGGCGTTGTTGTCGTCTGGTCTTGTGCGCAAGTTGTCATTCACTGGCAGTACGCGAGTGGGTTCTGTGTTGCTTGCACAAGCAGCAGAGAAGATTGTGAACTGTTCAATGGAATTAGGCGGCAATGCGCCGTTCATTGTGTGCGATGACGCAGATGTTGATGCTGCAGTCGATGGCGCGATGATTGCAAAAATGCGTAATGGGGGAGCAGCGTGCACAGCGGCTAACCGTTTCTATGTTCAATCGTCAGTACTTGATGAGTTCACTTCAAAGTTCACTGCGCGCATGTCCGCGTTAGTTCTAGGTAACGGACTTGACGCATCAACAACTCTCGGGCCGCTTGTTAGTTCCGCCCAACAAAAAAGAGTTGCCGAACTTGTAGAGCGCGCAGTCGCTGATGGAGCAACGGCCACTTGCGGCGGAACAGCAACCGCAGCCCCAATGCACGGGTACGCCGCAACGGTTTTGACTGGTGTGAAGCAGGATCATTACATCGTGCAACAAGAAGTATTTGGCCCTGTTGCACCCATCATCGAAATATCAAATATTGAAGATGCAATTCATTTGTACAACGCTGTAGATCACGGGTTGGTGTCATATATCTACACACGAAATCACGGCCGCGGTATGCGACTTGCAAACGCTTTGGAAACCGGAATGGTCGGGCTCAATCGAGGCTTGGTGTCAGACCCCGCAGCTCCGTTTGGCGGAGTGAAGCAGTCTGGTCTTGGACGAGAAGGTGGTCATGATGGTCTTCTTGCGTTTATGGAATCGAAATACGTCTCCACCGAATGGTGAAAGTTGTCTGGGTCTCTAGCCACAGTGCAGTCGGCATAGTAATGTCGCATAGGTGAGCGACCAGAAAACAGATACTCAGAATGCGTGGCTGTCTCCTGAGGACATCGCACAGGTCCGCAACCAAGTTCCCATCATCTATGTCGATGCGGTGCCCGTACGGGTGAATCCGGACGGTGAAGTCACCCATATCGGAATGCTGTTGCGCCAGGCTGCAGACGGCAGCATCAGCAGAATGGTCGTGTCAGGCCGCGTCATGCTGAATGAGCGCATCCGTGATGCCCTCATGCGCCACCTTGAAAAAGACCTTGGTCCATTGGCTTTGCCTCGTGTTCCGCCAGAGCCAGCACCATTCACCGTCATTGAGTACTTTCAAGACCCATCTATTTCTGGGTTCTATGACCCTCGCCACCACGCAGTTAGTTTGGCCTACGTCGTTCCCGTAACAGGCGAGTGCCAGCCAAGCCAGCAAGCTCTCGATCTCGCGTGGTTCACTCCGAAAGAAGCAGTGAGCGACAAAGTGATTCGCGAAATGACAAGTGGTCACGACCGACTTATTCGTTTAGCGCTTGCCTCAGTGGGTCAACTTCCCTGAACTAGATTTGGTGTGTGCCAGAGGGCGACACCAACTATCGAGCAGCCGCCGCGTTGCGTACGGCATTAGTAGGTAAAACTATCTCCCGATTTGAGGCGCTAAATCTTGATGGCCCTGTTCCGCAATTAGGTTCAGCTGTTGAAAGTGTTGTCAGTCACGGCAAATATCTTGAGCTCGTTTTTGATGATGGCATTGTTCTGCACACAAAGATGGGTTTTCGCGGCAAGTGGGATTTGTATCATCGCGGTCAGAAATGGCGTACACGTCGACATTTAGCGCGCGTCATCATTGAAACAGAAGAGTGGATCGCAGTTGCTTTCAGAGTTCCCACTGTTGAGACATATCGCGAGTTTGATCAGACCCGGCATCCGCGTGCCGGTCGGCGTGGACCAGACCTCACACATCTTGAAGCAGATTTACACGAATGCGCAGCGCGTCTTTTTCATTATGACAAACCCAACACAACCATTGCCGATGCCATGCTTGACTCTCGCGTGATGGGTGGTGTTGGCAACGTGTATCGGTGTGAAGTGTTGTGGGCATGTGGTGTACATCCGTGGGCAAAAGTTGCTGATGTGCCGCAATCAACATGTCTTGATCTTGTGTTGACATCTGCTGCGCAGTTGCGTGCGAATCAGTATTCACCAGTACGAGTGACGGCGCCTGATGTGCCGGGCGGGCTAGCTGTCTATGGTCGCAACGGCCAGAAGTGTGTTCGTTGCGGAGACGTAATTCGCCTAACAAAAATGGGCGAATTGGCACGATTGTTGTACTGGTGCCCAGGGTGCCAGGTTGGCTGTGAGCCCTACCCAGTGCGTGATGATTCAGATCCCATTGCACGCACCATGGATTCTCACCCTGCTGGGGCACAGTTCATTAGCGATATTCTTCGCGGCCGTTCCGCTTCGTAGATTTAGGCGCGACCTAAAACCCGGTCAACGACTATTTCAATAGATACTCGATCTTCTCGTTCCCCAGGTTGTCGATATCGAGCCGCATAACCCGCTACCGCAGCAGCAACACGCGTTGGATCGTTGGTGCCACTGACTGTGCCCTCAAGACTGAGCCAGCGCCCACCGTCAACTTGTGACACAACAGCTCGTCCACCACGCAATGCATTTATGTACTTCACTGACGATGGGAATGTGATAACGCGGACAAGGTGTAGTTCAGGGTCATACGAGAAACCGACGGGGACAACATGCGGCGAACCATCACGGCGCAATGTTGTGAGCGACGCGAGGTGGTACTCGCGAAGAAACGCAAGCATCTGGTCGGTGATAAGAGGTGTAGGACTCATAATTAGTTCGTGTTCAGTGCATCAAGAATGTTGACTCGCGTTGCACGCCATGCTGGGTAGATAGCGGCAAAGAGTCCCACGATGAACGACATAACCATGATGATGATTGTTGGGCCAACAGGCAACTTGAATGAAGTCAGGCCCTGGTCTTTCAAAGCAAAGACGATGATCCATCCGAGGCCAATTCCCAGAATGATTCCGAGCACGGCTCCCAGTAATGACGTGATGACGCTTTCCCAACGCACAGTTGTACGCACTTGAGAGCGGGTCATTCCCACTGCACGTAATAGTCCAAGTTCTCTCTGCCGTTCAAACACGCTGAGAAGCAACGTAATGATGATTCCGACGAATGCAATAATTATGGAGAGCATCAACAAGCCATAGATGAGACCTAGCAATTGATTCACTTGTCCCGATTGCTTGTTGATATATTCCTG
>CAMDVC010000045.1 GCA_945878785.1 Bifidobacterium breve
CTGATCTATTTGCTCGGTCCTGCTGAGGCAACCGGAGAAGTGTTTTCGAATGATTCATCTGCGCAAGTTGATGCTGGCGCTTGGGTAGTTGTAGCGAAACTCAGAAGCGGTGCCGCAGGAGCGGATGCTTGGAACGCATTGTCAACAAAATGCTTTGCGGGTGGCGCAGATTGTCCTTCAAAAGCAATTGCCATCATTCTTGATGGTGAAGTGATTTCAGCACCCACAGTGCAAACTCCAACTTTTGATAATGGCAGCGTGCAGATCAGCGGATCATTTTCTGAAACTGAAGCACAAGACTTAGCCCGTGTGTTGCAATTTGGTGCAGTTCCCGTGAAGTTTGATACCCCAACTGTGCAGACAGTGTCCGCTTCTCTTGGAGAAGATTCATTGCGGGCAGCGGTGTTATCTGGACTCATTGGCGTAGTGCTCGTGCTGCTGTTCTTGTTGTTCTATTACCGTCTTCTTGCAATCGTTGTGGTTGGAGGCCTTACTGTGTCCGGCCTGTTGCTATGGAGTGTTATCTCATGGCTCTCTAAGACAAACGGATTGGCTCTGACTTTGTCTGGTGCTGCCGGAATCATTGTGTCCATCGGCGTCACGGTGGACTCGTATGTTGTGTTCTTTGAAAAACTAAAAGATGACGTACAGCAAGGACGAACATTGCGTAACTCTGCAGCGCGCGGTTTTGATCGGGCATGGCGCACTATTTTGGCAGCTGACACCGTGTCGCTCATTGGTGCTGTTATTTTGTGGTGGCTTACTGTTGGGTCGGTTCGTGGTTTTGCGTTCTTCCTTGGTCTCTCAACCATGGCTGACATGATTGTGTCGTACTTCTTTACTCGACCAGCAGTACTTCTGTTAGCCAGAACAAAATTGTTCAATAGAGGACGAGTGCTTGGTGTTGCCAAGGCCAAAATTTTAGAGGCGGTTGCGTAATGGCTGGTGGAATGTCACGTTTATTCCGTGGTGAAACAACAATCAACTTTTATGGCCGACGCAATATTGGCTTTATTGCCTCCGCACTGCTTCTGGTTGTGACTGTTGGTTCTTTGTTTACACAGGGCTTGAATCTCGGTATCGACTTCAAAGGTGGCGTGGCGTTTGAAGTGCCCGTAGCTGGCACCATGAACGAAGCAAAAGCCGAAGAAATTCTCGCGGCGAACAAGATCAGGACTGACAACGTTAAAATTCAGACTCTGACATCGGGCACTACGAAGCGTGTTCGTATTCAGTTGGGTGACTTGCCAACAGCTACTCGCACAACGATTCAAGAAGCACTCGCTAAGTCTGCTAACGCTACGGTTAATGATGTCAGTGTTGCTACCGTTAGCTCAACCTGGGGTCGAAACATCACTACTAAGGCCATCAACGCACTGTTGATTTTCTTCCTTGTTGTTTCAATCTTCATCGCTTGGAGATTCGAATGGCGAATGGCTTTGTCTGCTATCGCTGCAATGGTCCACGACGTTGGAATTAGTGTTGGTGTGTACTCGGTCTTCAAACTCGAAGTAACTCCGGCAACAGTGGTGGCATTCCTCACCATTCTCGGATTCTCGTTGTATGACACTATTGTTGTGTTCGACAAAGTTCATGACAACAACGAGCGGTTCAGTGGTTCGAAAGTGGCCTACGGCGACATTGTCAACGTGTCAATGAACCAAGTTCTGATGCGTTCGTTGAATACCTCGATCGCGGCACTTCTTCCAGTGCTTAGCTTGCTCGTCCTTGGCTCTGGTGTGTTTGGCGCCATTGCTCTGCGCGAATTTGCCTTGGCGCTTCTTGTTGGCCTCGCAACTGGTGCGTATTCTTCGATCTATATTGCGACCCCACTGCTTGGCCTCTTGAAGGAAAAATCTGACCAATACCGTTCGATGAGGGGCCATTTGTCTCTCGGAATCGACATGGCTCACCTGATGCATACCGGTACCCCCGTTGGTAGGCGGGCCGCTGCCAGGGCTGCATCAGATGCGACCCAAGGCATTATTCCTGCCCCTGTGGCTGTTGAAGCTCTTTTGAGCCATCCACCGCGCCCCCGAAAGAAGTCTCGTCGCTAACCTTTGACCATGGGTACAGCCGATCGAGTTCTTCCGTGGAGACGTCAGCAGAACGCGCCCATCGAAGAGTTGGCTCCACTATTAACAGCTTTTCGTAGCCGCCATCCGAAGGCGTCTGTGTCTTTGGTGAACAGGGCATATGAAGTAGCGCGTGTTGCGCACACTAATCAAATGCGTTCCTCGGGCGAGGCCTACATTAATCACCCGATAGCGGTCGCTCGCATTGTCGCTGATATCGGCCTTGATGAAGTGTCGTTGGCAGCAGCCCTATTGCATGACGCTGTGGAAGATACTGAAATAACGCTTGAAGATGTCCAGCGTAATTTTGGTGATGAAGTTGCGATGCTTGTCGATGGTGTCACCAAGTTAGAACGTCTGCAGTTTGATTCACGCGAAGCGCAGCAGGCAGCAACAATGCGTAAAATGTTGGTCGCCATGGCTAAAGACATGCGAGTTCTTGTTATCAAACTTGCTGATCGTTTGCACAACATGCGCACTTTGGCTGGTGTGCCACTAGAAAAGCAACAGCGCACAGCACAGGAAACGCTTGATATCTACGCACCTCTGGCACACCGCATGGGAATGCAAGAGGTCAAGCAGCAGCTAGAGGACCTGTCATTCGCTGCTCTGTATCCAAAACGTTTCGCGGAGCTCGATCATCTGGTGTCAACCAGAACTCCGGAACGTGACTTATATTTGGCGAAAGCAATTGCAGAGGTGACAGCCAGACTGTCAGAAGTAAAGATTGAAGCTCAGGTCACCGGGCGCGGTAAGCATCTCTGGAGCATCTACGAAAAGATGGTGCAGAAGGACCGTGACTTTGATGACATCTTCGACTTAGTCGCAATTCGAATTGTTGTCGACAGTATTCGTGATTGTTATGGCGCACTCGGTTGCCTGCACGGCAAATGGCGACCTGTAGTTGGTCGGTTCAAGGACTACATCGCAATGCCGAAGTTCAATCTGTATCAGTCATTGCACACCACAGTGATTGGCCCAGGAGGTCGCCCGCTAGAAGTGCAGATTCGTACTCAAGAGATGCACGAACGGGCCGAACGCGGCGTGGCGGCCCACTTTGCTTACAAAGAGGGCGCAGATACGAACGATTCCGACTGGCTGAACCGGATTATTGACTGGCAATCAGAAATTTCTGACCCGGGTGAATTCATGGCCGACCTGAAGAACGACCTCGAACAAGAAGAAGTATTTGTCTTTACGCCAAAGGGCAGAGTGATCACTTTGCCCATTAACTCAACACCTGTGGACTTCGCGTACACCGTGCATACAGAAGTCGGGCACTCGTGTGTTGGTGCACGAGTAAACGGCCGGCTCGTATCCCTTGACTCAACTTTGGTTTCCGGAGATTCATGTGAGATCTTCACTTCAAATGTTGAAGGCGCTGGCCCATCGCGAGACTGGTTGGGTTTTGTTCAGTCGCCTCGTGCTAAGAGCAAGATCAAGAACTGGTTTACGCGCGAACGCCGTGAAGACATGGTTGAGACAGGTCGTGATGACCTAACCGCTGAATTGCGCAGAGAAGGACTTCCTGTTCAGCGCATATGGACTTCAGACGCGTTCTTGCAAGAACTCGAAGCTCTCAATATGACGGACATCGATACGTTGTTTGCAGCAATTGGTGAGCATCATGTGTCTGCACGCGGTTTCGCCCAAAGAATTGGTCGAGCAATGCGACGGGAAGGCAGTGATGAACAACTTGCTATGCCGATGCGCATGGACCTCATTACTACTGAAAAGCGAAGCGCAACCGGAATCCATGTCGAAGGTCTTGAAGATGTGCTCGTGCGTTTGTCTCGTTGTTGTACTCCCGTGCCAGGTGATGAAATTTCTGGGTTCATCACAAAGGGGCGAGGAGTAAGTATTCATCGCTCTGATTGTGCAAATGCTGAATCTTTGGTGGAAGGTGAACCCACACGAATGATTGATGTGGAATGGGCCAGAACATCACCAGGCACCATGTTCAATGTGGGCGTGGAAGTTGTTGCACTTGATCGCAGCAAATTGTTGCGTGATGTGGCCAATGTTCTGTCGGAACAGCACGTCAATATCGTTGCGTGCACCACCCATACCGGCTCTGATCGGGTAGCAAAGATGCGATTTGAATTCGAACTAGGAGACCCCAATCACCTGGATGCTGTTTTACGGGTCATTAAGTCAATTGATTCGGTGTACGACGCATATCGCATCGTTCCTGGCGGGCAGTCCGACTAGCCTGACTGGCTGTGTCATCGTTTCAAACAAGTCCGGGAACCCGCGATATCTTGCCGCCTCATGCGGGCAGATGGCGTGCCTTGGTACAAGTCTTTGCAGATGGTGTCGAATCAGCTGGGTATGAGAACATCATTCCGCCGATGTTTGAAGATCTCGGAGTGTTTCAGAGACTTGGTGATGCCACTGATGTTGTCACCAAAGAGATGTACGACTTTATGGACAAGGGTGGACGCCATATTGCTCTTCGTCCGGAACACACGGCCAGTGTGTGTCGCGCATTTGCGCAACACCGCCCAACGCCTCCGTGGAAGGTGTGGTACTCGGGTCCGAACTTTCGCTACGAACGCCCGCAAGCCGGTCGGTATCGCCAGTTTGATCAAGTAGGTATCGAAGTGTTGGGTGTCGACGACTCTCAGCTTGATGTTGAAGTCATTGCGCTTGGTTGGGATTTCTATAAATCAATTGGGCTTAGCAATGTGTCTCTCATTGTTAACTCGCTTGGTGATGCAGGCGACCGTGGCCGGTATATCGAAGCACTCGGTGCCTATTTCACAACTCATAGTGAAATGTTGAGTGAACAGGCGCTTGCGACATTGGAACGCAATCCGCTTAGAGTTCTTGATTCAAAGAGGCCCGAAGATGCGCCTGCTATTGCTGGTGCACCAACCATTGGTGCCTTTCTCAGCACTGATGCTGCGGCTCATTTTGCAGCGGTGTGTGCTGGGCTTGACTCGCTGAATATTCCGTACGTTATTAATGAGCGACTCGTTCGTGGTCTTGATTATTACCAACGCACTACTTTTGAATTTGTGTCTGGCTCGCTTGACTCCGCCCAGAATGCAGTTGGTGGCGGCGGCCGATATGACGGTCTTGTCGAAGACCTTGGTGGCCCTGCAACGCCCGGAATTGGTTTTGCTCTCGGAGTAGACCGAACGTTGCTTGCATGTGATGCAGAAGAGTGCTTTTCATACGGATTTCCTGTCTTGGACGTTTTTGTGATCGACACCACTGGCGGAAGCCATGCAATGTCAATCACTCACCAGTTGCGACAGGGTGGTTTCACAGCTGACCGCGCATTTGAAGGTCGCAGCATGAAGTCACAGATGAAGAGCGCAGATCGAAGTGGGGCACAGGTCGCGGTAATCATTGGCGACACAGAGGCAGAAGAGTCCACCTGTACCGTGCGCAATCTTTCGACATCTGAACAAACAACTATTCCATCAACCGAACTTCAGAGTCATCTGGCGTCGGTTCTTGGACAGAGACAGCCAAGGCGGCACACCCCATGAGATCCACTGCAATGCGAACACACATGTGTGGAGAATTAGATATAGCAAGCGTTGGGAAAACCGTTTCCCTCTGTGGATGGGTAGCCCGCCGCCGTGAGCATGGAGAGCATCTGGCATTCGTTGATATTCGTGATCATTCCGGAATCATGCAATGTGTTGTGGACAATGACGTTGACGTTCGTAGTGAATTTGTCATCCGAGTTACAGGTCTCGTACGTGCTCGTCCCGAAGGAACTATCAACTCTTCTCTTACTACTGGCATGGTTGAGATCGGTGACTGCGTAGTCGAGATTCTGAACTCGGCTGAACCACCACCATTTCCTGTTGATGCTCGTGCCGATGATGTTGATGAAATGATCCGATTGAAGTATCGATACCTCGATATCCGTCGTGAGCGGATGCAAAAGAACTTGCGCGTGCGCGCACAGATCAACAGTGCAATTCGCAAGGAAATGGAAACCAACGGTTTCGTTGAAGTTGAAACTCCATTTTTAATGCCGTCCACTCCTGAAGGTGCGCGGGAATTTCTTGTGCCTTCTCGAAAAGAACCGGGTTCGTTCTTCGCATTGCCACAGTCGCCTCAACTATGGAAGCAATTGCTCATGGTGGCCGGAGTTGACAGGTACTACCAGATCGCAAGGTGTCTGCGTGATGAAGACTTGCGTGCCGATCGTCAATACGAATTTATGCAGCTTGATGCCGAGATGTCCTTTGTGTCGCAAGACGATGTATTGGAGAATATTGGTCGTGCCGTAGTTGCTGCGGCCATTGCCGTAACCGGCGAAGCGCCTCCCGAAATTGAGCGCATTACTTGGCATGACGCAATGAATCGTTTTGGTATTGATAAACCAGATCTTCGATTTGCAATGGAACTTATTGAATTGACATCTCTCTTTGCTGGTACAGAATTCAAAGCGTTTGCTGGCGCATCCTGCATAAAGGGGATATGTGTTGATGCCAAGACCTACCCAGAGGCTGCAGCATTTGGACGAAACAAGTTGGACGGTCTTACTGATCGTGCCAAGAAGATCGGTGCAAAAGGGCTCGTATGGATGAAGATCGGCGCAGACGGTGCCGTAGATTCTCCAGTCGCGAAATTTCTGAGCGACTCTGAAAAAAGCGCATTGGTTTCTGCAATGGGAGCAACAGAAGGCGACTTACTGTTGCTGGTAGCCGACGAATGGGACACTACGTGCGAAGTCCTTGGTCAATTGCGCAATGACATCGGTCGACCACCTGTTCATCAAGGACCGTATAAGTATGTATGGGTCACTGAGTTCCCATTGTTTATTGGTATTGATCCAGTCTCTGGCCGCCCGCGTCCCGGACACCACCCGTTTTGTCAGCCACATCCTGATGACATGTCTTTGTTTGAGACAGAGCCATTGAAGGTACGCGCACTTGCTTATGACCTTGTTCTGAACGGTTGGGAATTGGGTTCAGGTTCTATTCGTATTCATGAGCCTGAAATGCAACGTCGTGTGTTTAATCAATTGGGAATCAGTGACGAAGAAGCAGACAAGCGATTCGGATTCTTTTTGCAGCCGTTCAAGTACGGAGCGCCTCCACATGGTGGATTTGCTTTCGGTATTGATCGTCTTGCTGCAATTTTGGCTGGCGAAGAAAACATTCGTGAAGTCATTGCGTTTCCAAAGACACAGAGTGGTTTAGACCCCATGACGAATGCACCGACACCAGTTGACCCTGCACATCTTGCTGAATTGGGTCTTCGATTGTTGCCACCACCTGCTTCGTCGTAGCCGTGGATTCGCCTGACCTCTTTACTGCATCGACAGAAGATCGAATCGCAGCGCGATCACCACTTGCTGCGCGCATGCGTCCTCGTTCTCTCGATGATGTTGTAGGTCAGAGTCATTTAGTTGGGCCAACAGGTCCACTGCGTCGATTGATTGAAAGTGATCGTTTGTCGTCGATCATTGTGTGGGGTCCTCCAGGAACTGGGAAGACCACCTTGGCTGAACTTGTGGCGTCAACAACTCAACGTGGTTTTGAGCGTTTAAGTGCGGTAACTGCTGGCGTGAAAGATATTCGTGAAGTGATAGAGACTGCACGACGGAGGCTGACCCTTGATGATCGTGGAACCGTTGTTTTTGTCGACGAGATTCATCGGTTCTCTACGGTGCAGCAAGATGCTCTGTTGCATGCTGTAGAAAGTGGTCTTATCACTCTTGTGGGTGCAACAACAGAGAATCCAGCATTCTCTGTCAATCCAGCTCTTCGTAGTCGCTCGTCTGTATTTGCTCTGAAGCCAGTTGATGCAGAAGCGATTATGGAGTTACTTCATCGCGCAGTTGTGATCGAAGGAATTCCTGCAGATGAAGATGCGCTTGAGTTGATTTCTCGACGTGTCACGGGAGATGCTCGCCAAGCCTTGACGGCATTCGAAGTGTGCTGTGCGCTCGCTACAAATGGCCGTATTGACATTGCAGCTGCCACGACGGCCCTCGATACAAGCGTGTCGCGTATGGGGCGAGATGATCATTACGACGTGATCTCTGCGTTCATCAAATCAATGCGCGCGAGCGATGTAGATGTGGCACTGCATTGGCTCGCCAGAATGTTTGAAGCAGGCGAAGATCCACGTTTTATTGCTCGCCGAATGATGATCTTCGCCAGTGAAGATATTGGAATGGCCGATAACAATGCACTCCTTGTTGCAACTGCAGCAGCCCAAGTGCTGGAGAGGGTTGGATTGCCAGAGGCTCAACTGAATCTTTCTCATGCAGTGATCTACTTGGCCCGTGCTCCGAAGAGCCGTGCCGTGATAGATGCAATATCGCGCGCACTGTCAGATGTGCGGGAAGGCCATACGGGGCAAGCTCCTCCGACCACTGTGCAGCCCCCGTCGTATCTCCCGTTGGGATTAGGTGAATTGCGGTACTACCGTGAAGACCATGAGGACTCCGAGTAACACAGTCGCAGTGGTGCAGGCATGATGCGCCGCATGTTTTGGTTCGTGTGTGGGGCTATCGCCGGAGCGAGTGCTGTAGTTTGGGCGAAACGAACCATAGTGACTGTGTCTGAGAAATTGACACCTGCCAACATCGCTGACGCCATTACGGCTGGTCTTCGGCATAGTGTGATGGCCATGTTTGATGGTGTGATGTCCTTGATTGATGCATACCGCAATAGGGAAGCATCAGGCCCGGCTTCAACGTCATCACCGATGTCCAGTTCGTCTGCTGCTCCGACTCGTCGCCATAACCCACCCCGCCAGAGAACCAGCCATCGCTAAGATGGTGCCTTCATGGCATCGTCGACAAATTCCAGTATCCCGCGCTCAGCTGACGCGCTTCGTGGAGCGTTCTCTGGCTATTTTGCCGACAAGGGGCACAC
>CAMDVC010000046.1 GCA_945878785.1 Bifidobacterium breve
CGAGAATATTTAGACATCTTGGAGACCATGGGGACGAACGATCCCCGAACTGGCAAGTACAGAAAATTGCTCACTCAAAAACTGTTTTAGATTTTCCAATCGCAGGTCTGTGGTCACCACATCACAGGCATGGATATACCTCACTGGAACGTCACCAAAAAACAAGTGACCTACTGGGTGTCATTTATCGGTGTAACTCGACTCATCATCGGGCTGTTGACAACTGTTGTCGCAATTGCTGGTATCTGGCTATTGGTACGTCCATCTGCACCACTGGTTGAGTCCGTGGTGCCACATGCGTCCGGTGTTGGCATTGTTGCGCCTCTATCAACTTTGCCAACACCGTTGACCGTGCGAATTCACGTGGCGGGCGCGGTCTCTCGTCCGGGCGTGTACACCGTGTCGTCTTCTGCACGAGTTGTTGATGCGGTAAAAGCAGCGGGAGGCGCCACATTACGTGCAGATCTTGAACGCATCAATCTCGCCCAGACAATTATTGATACTGAGCAAGTGTTTGTGCCCTTTCGTTCGTCTCGCACAACAAAAATCACAGTGGCGCCACGGCTTCGTCCCTCGCGCACAACAGTTCCTGTTCCTATGCCGACAGTTCCTGGTGCGTTTCCAACTGTTGGAGTTCCAAGTACAACGATTACTCCTCTAGTCAATTTGAATTCGGCAACATCAAGTCAACTCGACACGTTGCCGGGTGTTGGGCCGTCAACGGCAAAAGCAATTATTAGTTACCGCAATCGCAAGGGACCATTTGGCAAGGTGGAAGATCTGTTGAATGTTCCAGGAATTGGACCATCAAAAGTGGCGGCGTTGCGTGATCAGGTGACGGTGTAGTTAGAACGCCCCCAAAACAAGAACACCAAGCAACAATCCGCCTGCTGCACCAATCCATAGGCCGAGTCCCGCCACAACAAATTCGCGCAACCATTCGCGCCAGCCAACGACAGGTCGTTTTGTCACTCTGCCAGCAACTACTTGACCGAGAAACCACCACAACACGGCGCTGCTGGCAACTGCTAGGAACAGGCGCGCAGCTCCACCCGCTGCCGGCATACCAAGTATCGGCATAACGGGAAGGGCCATCACCATCAGCACGAACGCCACCGAGCCGCCTTTTGGTCCTGAGATAATCCATGAGAACACGACACCGAGCAACCACAATCCAACGGCGCATCCAATTGCCATGAAACCCCCACGACGCTTAATGGACCGGCGGGTAGATGCAACTCCGCCGGGCAACATGAACCGTCCGCCTGTTGATGAAGTTGATGCCACAAGCCAATCGTACGACCCCGCGACTAACGAAGTGAGCCATGGTGTCTCTGCATCAGTTGGCCTCACATTTCTTGCAGCGGTGATGTGGGTCTCGGTGATTGGCGGGGAGCACATTTCGAGTCTTGCGTCATTGCGTGGTGCCAGTTGTGTTGCGCTGGCGTTGCTTTCTATCTATTGGTGGCGTTATCGACGATGGCACGTTTCGTTGATGACGGTGTTGGTTGTCGGGGCGGTGGGGTTGGTTGGTGGTGCGGCTGCATGGCAAGAAGTATCTGTGATCGATGGCTCATGTTCTGGCAACGCAATAGTGCGCACTGATCCAACGTGGGTGGGAAAGGGTGTCGGTGTTGTGCTGCAGTTGCACGGCAAGAGGTATCGGGTGATCGCGCATGGCCCGCCAGGGGCACACCTAGCAAATCGGCTAGCAGGAGAACACGTCATTGCGAGAGGCACATGTGCGAAAACTACAGGACCGTACAGCAGGTATGACCGCGTTACTCATGTCGTGGGGCGCATGAGAGTCCAATCAGTGTCTGAGGAGTTTTCTGAAGGGTCAATCGCAGTTCGTGCAGCAAACCGAATGCGCATGGCGCTGCATGACGGAGTTGCATCGATGCCGTATGACTTGCAATCTCTCTTTGCGGGTCTAGTCATTGGCGATGACCGTGATCAATCACGTGAAATGGTGAATCAATTTCGGGCAAGTGGTTTGTCGCACCTGTGTGCAGTATCAGGTCAGAATGTTGCGTACCTATTGGCTGCATTGTCTCCGTTGTTACGTCGATTACGTCGCAACAGTCGAATCATCGCAGTGTTGTGCATACTCACGTGGTTCGTACTACTCACGCGTGCAGAACCGTCGGTATTACGTGCAGCAGTGATGGCCGGCTTGGTCGCAGTGAATGCAGCATCGGGAACTTCAATGAATGCTCGCACAATTCTTGCATCAACAGTGATTATGTTGCTGCTGATTGACCCGATGTTGGCGTGGAGCGTCGGGTTTGCTTTGTCGGTTGGTGCCACTGCCGGTCTCGCTTGGCTTTCGGCGCGGCTCGGGAACATCATTGGCCGTCATGGAATGCTTGCATCGACATTGGCAGCTCAAGTCGGCACAATGCCGGTTTCGCTTTTTGTCTTTGGGTATGTACCTGTCGTGTCGCTCATCGCTAACCCCTTGGCGCTATGGGTGGCAGGAATGGTGATGATGGTGGGTCTTCCGCTTGCGCTTCTGGCAAGTTTGTTGACACCATTCGTGCCATTGGTGTCGTGGGCAATGACCATTCCTGTCGCATGGGTAGCGGGGGTTGCACGTATCTGTTCAGATCTCTCGCCTCATGGTCGCCTCAACGTCTGCTTGTGGCTGTGTGTGGCGGGCGCAATATGGCACCGGTGGCGACAAACAGAAGCATGACCCACTGATGTGGCAAGGTAGTGCCCATGGCCGTGTACCTAATTTCTGGCGATGAAATACTCATCGGATTAGAACTCTCATCACTCGTCGACCGGCTTGTCGGCGACGCGGACAGGTCCATGATGGTCGATGATTTTGATTGTTCTGAAAGCAATTTCACAATTGGTCCCGTTGTTGATGCTCTCACCACAATGTCGCTTTTCATGGAGAGCAAGGTTGTTGTATTGCGACACTTGCAAGATCTTGATGGCGTCTTTGCTGACACATTGGTTGCCGCAATTGATGCAGTCATCTTTGAAGTTGATTTCATCATCACAGTCACGGGTCGAATTCCTAAGGCAATTGCTGATGCATGTAAACGCGTTAAAGCCGAAACGATTGGCGCCACTGTAGTTAGCAATCAAAAAGATCGCATCGAATGGGTGGAGGCTCGTTTAATCGAAGCGGGTTTTCTGTACTCAGCAGACGCATCACGCCTCATTGCCACGTGGTTTGGTGGCGACCAGGGTCGACTTGCGGGTTTGCTTGCCACTCTCACCTCTGCATATGGCGAAGGTGCAAAGTTGTCGCGGTCGGATATTGAAGTATTTCTCGGCGAGGCAGGCAGTGTTGCTCCGTGGGATCTCACGGATGCCATCGACGGTGGTGATGTGAAGAAGGCATTGCTTATGTTGCATCGCATGATGAACGCAGGTGATTCTCATCCATTGCAAATCTTGGCGTTGTTGTCGAACCGTTATGCCCAAATGATGAAGATTGACGGCAGGGGAGTGCGTAGTGCCGGAGATGCTGTCGCCATTCTGGGTGGCAAGGAATTCACGGCTCGTAAGGTGCTCGAGCAGTATCAACGACTCGGCAGTGCAGGTATTTCGCGCGCTATCTCATTGCTAGCAACGGCAGATCTTGATCTGCGGGGTGGCAAAGACTGGGAGCCAGAGTTAGTGATGGAAGTACTCGTTGCTCGGTTGGCTCGCCTAAACGGAGCACCTGTTCAACGTTCGATTGCGAAGCGGTAAGAACACCGAAGCAGCTTATGAAGCAGCTATGAAGCAAATTACTTTGCGGCGTTTGCGTGTCGCATGAGGCGACTCTTACGACGTGCAGCTGAGTTGGGATGAATAATTCCCTTGGCTGCTGCCATATCGATTCGTTTGATAGCAAGACGAACGTCGGCTTCACCTTCTGGTGTGCCGAGACTTGCTGTCGCTGTACGAATACGTGTGCGCAATTCGCTCTTGACTGCTTTGTTGCGGTCTTGAGCTTTTGCGTTGGTAAGAATGCGCTTTTTTTGGCTCTTAATATTTGCCATGGCTTGAAAGGCTATCGCCACACCCCCCCGTCCCCAACCGCCTAGAGGTAGGCTTTACTTTGCTCATGGACCTTGCCAAAATTCGGAATTTCTCGATCATTGCCCATATTGATCACGGTAAGTCCACTCTTTCAGACCGCATTCTTGAATTGACCGGGGCGGTCGACGCCCGTGAAATGCGAGCCCAGTATCTCGACTCAATGGATCTCGAGCGCGAACGAGGCATCACCATTAAGGCCCAGAACGTACGCGTGCCATGGAAGGGCCACACGTTCCACCTCATTGATACGCCTGGGCATGTTGACTTCGGATACGAAGTCAGTCGTTCGCTCGCTGCATGTGAAGGCGTTGTGCTTGTTGTTGACGCAGCGCAGGGAATTGAAGCACAGACTCTTGCCAACTGTTATCTCGCTCTTGAACACAACCTCGAAATAGTGGCGGCACTCAACAAGATTGACCTACCAGCAGCCGACCCAGACCGTTACGCCGCAGAGATTGAAAACATTCTCGGAATCCCTGCTGATGAAATCTTGCGTATCTCAGCAAAGACAGGTGAAGGAGTGCCAGAACTTCTCGATGCAATTGCGGAACGAATTCCTGCCCCTGTTGGCGACATTGATGCGCCACTGCAAGCCCTGATTTTTGACTCGCAGTTTGACCAATACCGAGGAGTTGTCTCCAGCGTTCGAGTAATGAATGGTCGCTTGTCGAATGGCAGTCGTCTTTTCTTCATGCAAGCACGCGCAACTCATGACGTTATTGAAATCGGCGCGCGTGCACCAGTTCCAACTCCAGTTGCCGAACTTGGGCCTGGTGAAGTTGGGTACCTCATTGCTGGCATTAAAGATGTTGCTGAGGCACGTAGTGGAGAGACAGTGACGAACTCTTTGAATCCGGCTACCGAAGTTCTTGAGGGATATCGCGATCCGAAAGCCATGGTGTTTTGCGGTTTGTACCCAATTGATGGCGACGATTTTGAAACATTGCGCGAAAGCATCGAAAAGCTGAAACTGAATGATGCGTCAATCACCTACGAGCCAGAGTCATCTGGCGCTTTGGGGTTCGGCTTCCGTTGTGGCTTCCTCGGTCTCTTGCACATGGAGATTGTGAAAGAGCGTCTTGAGCGTGAATTCAACTTGGCCCTTATTGCAACGGCCCCGTCGGTTGCATATCGCGTGACCCGTACAGATGGTGTGGTTGTTGAAGTTGCAAACCCAGCTGACTTGCCGCCAATGCAGAACATCAGCTTTATTGAAGAGCCGTTCTTCAAGGTGTCCATCATCACGCCAAAGGACTACACCGGAACATTGATGGACCTATGCCAGTCGCGTCGTGGCGAAATGGTGAAGCTCGAATATCTGTCGCCTGAGCGCGTTGAGTTGCACTATCTCATTCCACTTGCCGAAGTGGTTGTTGACTTTTTTGATCAGATGAAGAGCCGTACACAGGGGTATGCAAGTCTTGATTATGAACTCGATGGTTACCGCAAGAGTGACCTCGTTCTTGTTGACTTGTTATTGAATGCAGTTGCAGCAGATGCATTCAGCACAATCGTGCACCGTGACAAGGCATTTGAATATGGGCGCCGCATGTGCGCTAAGTTGCGTGAACTTATTCCCCGCCAAATGTTTGATGTGCCCATTCAGGCTGCAATCGGCGGCAAGGTCATCGCGCGTGAAACTGTGAAGGCAAAGCGCAAAGATGTGTTGGCTAAGTGTTACGGCGGCGACATTACGCGTAAACGTAAGTTGCTCGAAAAGCAAAAAGAAGGCAAGAAGAAGATGAAAGCCATTGGTCGGGTAGAAGTACCCGGCGATGTTTTCATTAGTGCGTTGAAATTAGACGACTGATGTCCCAGCAAGCGACAGACAAATCGTCGATGTTTCTTTCGCTCCGACATAGAAACCTTCGAATCTATTTCTTCGGCCTTTTGCTGTCGAATGTTGGCACGTGGCTGCAGTTCACTGCGATGTCTTTGTTGATTTATTCGATCAATAAGAAAGCAACTGATGCCGGGATCAACACCTTCGCTCAGTTCATTCCCATGTTGGTTCTTGGTGCATGGGCTGGTGGTTTTGCGGATCGACACAATCGCCGTCGTGTCACCTTTTGGTGTCAATCACTTTTAGGGCTTCAAGCCGTGGTCTTGGCAGTTGTCACATTCACAGGCCATGTGTCGTTGCCGGTGATTTATCTCTTGTCGTTTGGAACGGGCATTGCGAGTGCCATCGATAATCCATCTCGTCGCGGTTTGGTCACTGAACTAGTGGAACCATCCGAAATTCCAAATGCGATGTCGCTGAACACCACAGTGATGACTGGCTCTCGCATTTTTGGTCCTGCGCTAGCTGCTGTACTTATTGGACCACTTGACATCGAGTGGCTATTTGCGTTGAATGCAATTTCGTATCTTTTCGTTCTCGGTTCGTTGCTCATGATTGACAAGACAAAGATGCTGCCAGCTACGTCTGCAGCTCGTGGTGGAAAGCCGGTCCGCGAGGGCATGTCATTTGTGTGGCGTGACCCCATGTTGCGCCGCGCCTTCATCGTTTTCACAGTGGTCAGTACATTTGCGTTCAACTACAGCGTGGTTATGCCAAAGCTGAGTGACGTTCGGTGGGATCAGGCGAACGGGTACCCAATTTTGTTGACATGCGTCAGTATCGGCAGTGTGTTTGGTGCATTAGGCACAGCTCGGTTTACTCGAATCACAATGAAGTGGTACGCAACGCTCGTCACAATTAACGGTGTCTCGTGCATCGCAATTGCATGGGCTCCGAACTTCCTTTTTGCGTGTCTGTTGTGTCTGCCTCTTGGTTTTGGTGGCACAGGACTTGTTGCATCAATGAACGGTCTGAGCCAACAGAACACACCTCCAGAAATGCGCAGTCGCATGTTGGCGTTAGTGGCTGTGGCATTTCTTGGTTCGACACCCATTGGTGGCCCAATCACAGGCTGGATTGGCGACAACATTGGGATTGAGTGGTCAATTGCGTATGGCGGAATTTTGACTTTATTGTTTGTTCCAATGTTGTGGAAGGACCGATGAGCACATCTATTTGGTGGATACGACGCGACATGCGGGTGACCGATAACAAGGCGTTGCAGTCAGCCGCGATTGACGGCGACGTAGTGCCGTTGTTTGTTGTCGACCCTCGCTTCGAAAAAGCCGGGTCAGCCAGGCGCGCATTTATGTTTGACACTCTTCGGTCGCTGGATGTTGCGACAGGTGAAAAATTGGTTCTGCGCTACGGAGACCCTGTTGTTGAAGTTGCTCAGATGGCCAAAGAAGTTGGCGCACGCAGTGTCCACGTGGCTTCTGATTTTGCTCCATATGGTCAAGCACGCGATCAACGTGTTCGTGAGGCTTTGAAAAAGGTTGACGCCCCATTGGTTGAATCTGATTCACCGTATTGCGTAAACCCAGGCACGGTACTGAAGGACGACGGCACCCCGTTGAAAGTATTCACGCCGTTTTATCGTCGCTGGTCATTAGTTGATTTTTCTAGCGCAGTCGAAACCTCTGTTTCATATGCCGATGCAGTGAGTCATGGTCAGGGTTTTCCCGACATTGATTCGTCTTCGTTGAATTTGCCAGAAGCCGGAGAAAAGGCTGCATGGCAAAGATGGACTGAATGGTCTCCACGACTTGAGGCGTATCAGGATGACCGCAATAACCCAGGTGTTGATGGCACATCATTGATGTCGCCGTACCTTCGATTTGGTGTCGTGCATCCGCGTCAACTTATTGCTCGGCTGAACGGAACATCGGGAGCAGATCATTACCGTCGTGAACTTGCATGGCGTGAGTTCTACGCAGATGTTTTGTTTCATCAGCCGCGCACCATGTGGGAAAACCTGCAAGAGAAAATGAACGTGTTGCCGCGCGATACAGATGCTGCTGCACACGCACGGTTTGAGAAGTTTTGCTCAGCACAAACGGGGTATCCCGTTGTTGATGCTGGTATTCGACAGATGTTGTCAACCGGAATGATGCATAACCGAGTGCGAATGATTGTGGCGAGCTTCTTAGTGAAAGACCTCCATCTGCCATGGCAATGGGGAGCGCGCTTCTTTATGCAGCATCTTGTCGATGGCGACATTGCCTCAAACAATCACGGGTGGCAATGGACTGCCGGAACTGGTACGGATGCGGCACCTTTTTTTCGGGTGTTTAACCCCACGTCGCAGAGCGCAAAGTTTGATCCGACAGGTACATACCTTCGACGCTGGATTCCTGAATTGGCAGAACTCGACAATGCCTCAATTCATGAACCATCAACGTTGGGTCTACTGGCGCCATCCGGGTATCCAGAGCCGATGGTTGATCACTCTGCGGAGCGAATAGAAGCATTGGCGCGCTATAAATCGGTCAGCGGAAAGTAAATTTGTAGCACCATGCTCGACGAACGCAAAACCGCCATCCTTCGGGCCGTCGTCCAGGAATATGTAGCAACTGGTCAGCCGGTTGGCTCAACACATATTGCACAGAAGTCTTCTGTGATGGTTTCGTCTGCCACGGTGCGCAATGAAATGGTTGTTCTTGAGCAAGAGGGCTATTTGGCTCAACCGCACACTTCTGCTGGTCGTATTCCCACCGATAAAGGGTACAGGCACTTCGTTGACTCGATCTCAACAGCCGGCGT
>CAMDVC010000047.1 GCA_945878785.1 Bifidobacterium breve
AAAACAAGTCGCGTTGAAATCGGCACCGGAATTGTCAATGTGTACTCACGTACTGCTGCGTTGATGGCTATGACTGCTGCCGGTTGTGACTACGTCAGCGAAGGCCGTTTCATACTTGGTCTTGGCGCATCTGGTCCTCAAGTAATCGAGGGCTTCCACGGAGTTCCGTACGAAAAGCCAATGCAACGCATCAAGGAATACATCGAAGTGTGTCGCAATGTGTGGGCGCGTGAAGCACCGCTCGAATACCACGGCAAGACAGTTGACATACCGCTTCCTGCTGGCCAGGGAACTGGCCTTGGTAAGGCACTCAAGATCATCAACCACCCAGTTCGTAAAGACATCCCCATTTGGTGGGCGTCATTGAAAGACAGAAGTGTTGAAGCAACAGCAGAAATGGCTGACGGATGGCTTCCCATCATGTTTTACCCAGAGCGCTACCACAACGTATGGGGTGACCAGTTGAAGGCAGGACTTGCAAAGCGTGATCCATCACGTGGGCGTCTTGAAATTTCAGCTGGCGGAATGTTGGCAATTGATGACTCGCTCACTGGCGATGCTCAAACGAAGGTTCTTGACATGGCACGTCCGAACATGGCGCTGTATGTCGGCGGCATGGGTGCACGCGGTAAGAACTTCTACAACGACATCTGTCGTGATTACGGATTTGAAAAAGAAGCTGTTGACATTCAGGACTTCTACCTTGAAGGCAAGAAGGCCGAAGCTGCTGCTGCAATTCCAGGTGAGTGGATTATGAATGCCAACCTTGTTGGTTCAACTGGTTTCGTTAAAGAGCGCATTGCTGCGTACAAGGAATCAGGTGTCACTGTGTTGTCAGTGAACCCCATTGGCCCAGACCCCGTTGGCCAAATCGAAAAACTTCGCGCGATTATCGACGCCTGATCATGTCAGTACTGACAGTTGATGTAGTGGCCCCCGGTTGGGAGTCTGTTCGTGATGCTTTCATTCATAGTTTTGACATCAAGGAAGATCGAGGCGCTGGTGTTGCGGTGTATCACCGTGGCAAGTGCGTTGTTGACCTCATGGGCGGTTGGCGCGATCGCGATCTAACCATTCCATATGACAGCGATTCACTGCAGCTCGTGTTCTCGACAACAAAAGGCATTACATCTATTGCATTAGCAATGTGCGTCGAACGTGGTTTGTTGAACTATGACGAAAAGGTTTCTACCTATTGGCCGGAATTCGCCGCCAAAGGTAAAGCAGACATCACTGTTGCGCAGTTGTTGTCTCACCGCGCTGGTTTGTACACGGTTGATGGCGATATTTCATTGGAAGATGCACTTGATTGGAGCACCATCACAAGGCGACTTGCTGATACTGCACCCTTGTTTCCCGTTGACTCGACTCACGGCTATCACGCATTGACATTTGGTTGGCTTGCTGGTGAATTAGTTCGCCGCGTTACAGGTAAGAGTCTTGGTGACTTCGTGCGTGAAGAAATTGCCGGGCCGTTGGGCGCAGAAATGCACATTGGGTTGCCACCAGAACTCGAGCCTCGTGTTGCGCGGTTGATGGCACATCCCATTCCGAAGTTTTCACCCGAAGAAGTAAAAATAATGATGGAGACAAGCGGCCCAGGAACAAAAGGGGCCGCAGCGTTGTCATTGAACGGCGCGTTTGGTCAGGGAGCCTTCAACCGAGAAGATGTGCATCAATCGCAACTTCCAGCGGCCAACGGAATCTCGAATGCCCGATCAATTGCGCGCATTTATGCTGCGCTCGTGTCTGATATTGACGGAGTGCATTTGCTGAGTGAGACAACTCGTAACAAAGCAACTACAAGCAATACGCCGCACGGAGAGATGGACACGATTCTTGCGTCTGCTACTGATTTCGCAATGGGCTTCATGTTGCACTCGGAACGTACGCCATTTGCTGGTCCGACAAGTTTCGGTCACAACGGCGCGGGCGGTTCGTGTGCGTTCGCTCAGCCTTCACGCGAGCTTGGGTTTGCGTACGTGATGAACACAATGATGACCACGATCGATGGCGACCCTCGCCCAGCAAGACTTATTGCTGCGGTGTCTCGTTGCGCAGACGCCGAATAATTCCGGCTGTAGCAAACAGGTACACAACTGAGGCGACTGCTGCAGCGGCAGCAAAGATGATGATTGCTGGACGTACTCCGATGAACTGAGACGTGAGTCCAGCAAGGATGCTGGTGAAACCGATCATTGTGTTCACCATTGCCATGTCGCCAGCCATAACGCGTCCACGCACATGATCTGGTGCTTCCATTTGTAATCCGAGCGTTGACAACGTCCACTGTGCTCCACCGCTGAGATGTGCGAGAGCAATAAAGACTGCGGCCATTCCGATAAACGGACTTAGTGCTGCCCCCACGTAGCACACAGCGAAAACCAGCCCTGCATACCCGCACACTTTCAGAAGTTTCGCCATATCACGACCAGCGATTCTTGCGCCAAGAATTGGACCAAGTCCGGAACCGATTCCGCGCACACCAATAAGTAGGCCACGGCCAGAGTCACCGACATTGAAAACATTCGATGCAAGAACCGCTAGTTGGCTGACAATTCCTGCGCCTACCGCAAAGGTCATCTTGGAACACAGAAGCGCAAGGATTACGGGGTCCTTCTTGGCGACGTTAATTGCTTCTTTCATGTCGGCAATAGGACGCACGCGGCCTTTGTTTGAGTTCTGTGTGCGCTCACTTTGCATTGGTCGCTTCACACCGGAAAAGAGAAGGGCAGCTACAACAAATGAAACGGCGTTCGCGATGAATGCTGCATTACGCCCGAAGACTGCGGCAAATACTCCGCCTAATGCTGCGCCAACAGCAAGCATGGTCCCCCATGTACTTCCAAAGAGTGCATTGGTTTTACGCAAGTCGTCATCGTTGTCTACCAAGTTGGGAACTGATGCGCTAGAGGATGGCCCAACGAACGAGGCAAGTGCAGCAATAAGGCACTGCGAAACAAATGTGATCCAAATCCCAGCTACAGAATGCAGAAGTAATAGCAGTGCAGCGAAGGCTTGAAGAATTGAGACGACAATCAAGATTTTGCGACGGTCGAATCGATCTGCAAACGAACCCGCAATGGGTGACATAAAGAGACCAGGGATGGTCATCGACACGAGTACAAGCGACACAAGGAATCGCGAGTCGGTGACGTCCTCTACCAAACCGGCAAGAGCAACGAATGCAAACCAATCTCCAAGGTACGACACCACTTGGGCGCCGAATACCATGCGCACATCGCGGTTACGCCGCAGTAAAGAAAACACTACGAGTTATCGAAATGCTGCAAGGCGCTCAAGCGTGCGTCGCGCCTCGTTCATGATGTTTTCGACAACCTGGCGCGCAGGAAGAATTTCATGAATTGCGCCTACAGCCTGACCTGCAGCCATAAATGCACGATTGGTGTCGAGGACTACATCTGGTCCTGAACCAAGTTGCTGAATTCCTGCTTGAGCGGCTGAAATAGCTTGGCCAGGGAAACCCTGAAGTTCTGATGGGTTCTTTTCCCAGTGGTTACTCCACTCGGTGCGAATAACACGGCAGGTTTTACCGGTGTAGCCCTTGCTGATTACTACGTCATCTTCGAGAGATTCGATAATCTTTTCTTTGTATCCCTTGCCTGTGTGGGCTTCGTGTGTCGCAATGAACTTTGTTCCGATCCATACGCCATCAGCACCAAGTGCAAGTGAAGCCATTAACCCGCGACCATCAAAAATTCCACCCGCTGCAACAACGGGAACTTTGCCGTTGACAGCATCGACAACTTGTGGCACCAATGCCATCGTGGCGACAACGCCGGTGTGGCCACCAGCTTCAGTTCCTTGTGCAACGACAAAGTCACATCCACTTGCAACAGCTGCTGTCGCATGGCGTACTTTTCCACACATAGAACCAACAAGAATGTTGTGGCTATGAAGCTCATCTACAATTTCGCGTGGTACTCCAAGACCAGCGACATAGATACTTGCTCCACCATTGATGATTGCCTGAATGTTGCGCGTGATCGAATCGGGTGCTGCAGTAAGAAGGTCGACACCAAATGGCTTGTCGGTCAATGTGCGAACACGAGCCATTTCTGAAGTCAGAAATTCAGTTGACATCGGCGCTGCACCAAATGTGCCGATACCGCCGGCATCAGAGACCGCGGCCACTAGATCGCTGTAAGAAACACCGCCCATGCCCGCAAGCATGATAGGTAATTCAATGTTGAACATTTCGGTAAGGCGTGTCTTCATGGCTCTAACCGTAGTTCTGCGATCAGGACTGGTATGCACCAGAACGGCTAAAGAACTTGCGATGCCAGCGCCGTGGAGTCAAAACAATGGCTCGTGGCTCATCTTCAAACATCCAACGGGCAAAGTTTGTACGGGTCCAATCATTCGTATCAACGACCGCAAGGACCAGGCGGGCAAAGAAGGGGCGAGCCAGAATCGCGCTGAGCATCACCGACATTCGATGGTCAGCCAGCAATGTCTTGTCGATTGCGCGCGAATAGTGGGAACGAACTTCGCGAGGGGACTTGCCGCCATGAATTGATTCGGCAGCTGCGATTCCAGTTTCCAGTGCTTGGCCAATTCCTTCACCTGTCAGCGTGTCGGTGGCACAGACCGCGTCTCCGACGAAAAGAACTCGGCCCGAAGACCTGGTTGCTTCATCGATACGGGCGGGGATAGGCCAAGCGGTGTGTCGATCTTCTGGCACGAAGTCTGCTCCGAGGGCTTCACGAATGTGAGGACGACTGAACAAATCGCGCCACGTGTCATTCATAAATTTTGTACTGCGTTCTGACGTGCGCAAGATGCAGTATCCAAAGTTGGCGCGGTTGCCTGGCAATGGAAATGACCATGCGTAGCCAGGAAGTAAGTCTTTTTCAAACCAAACGTGTAATTGAGTTGCACTGGAGCCTGTGACATTACGGATGTATTGGCGAAATGCATGCCACTCACCGAGATAGCCAGTTGTTGAGAGCCCCATTGCTTTTCGTACTGGCGACCACATGCCATCGGCGGCAACAACGTAATCAACATTGAACGACACGAGTCCTTCAATGTTGACAACTATCGACGTATCCGTTTCTGAAAGAGACACAAAAGCATGACCTTCATGAATTGTGATGCCTGCGTCTCGGCAATGTTGCACCAGTGCATGATCAAACTGAGAACGTGGGGCAATGGCAGCAAAGACACCGTCAACGTCTGGCAAGGCAAGTTCGATTGTTCGGCCAGTCGGGGAGTGCACAACAACATCAGAGGTGACCTGCCAATCAGGAACTCGCGATGGGTCAAAGCCAAGCTGTTCAAGGATTCGCAATGCGTTTGTGGTGAGTCCATCGCCGCAACACTTGTCTCGCGGGAACGTGGCTTTGTCCACCACTGTCACATCGTGGCCGAGGCGATGAAGGGTGGCTGCACATGCGGTTCCTGACGGACCCGCTCCGATAATAAGGACCTTGCTTGCCACGATTCAGAGGCTAGAGGGCAGTCGGGCTATGTGGGTAGTGACATGAGTTCGTACTATTGAGAGGTGGCATCCGTCGGGTGCCCAATGAATCATGGAGGCCATCGTGGCAAAGTTGTGTGAAGGACGCGTCGCAGTCGTTACAGGAGCAGGTCGCGGTATTGGCCGCGAGCATGCGCTCAGTCTGGCAAGTCAAGGCGCAAAGGTTGTAGTTAACGACCTCGGCGGAAACGTTGATGGTAGCGGTGGCGACCTCAGCCCTGCAGATCAAGTTGTTGCAGAGATCAAGGCAATGGGTGGCGAAGCTGTTTCTAACGGCGATGACATTTCGTCATGGGAAGGTTCACAGCGCCTCATCAACACAGCAGTTGAATCATTCGGCGACTTGAACATTGTTGTGAATAACGCAGGAATCTTGCGCGACCGCATGCTCACCAACATGACTGAAGAAGAGTGGGACGCAGTCATCAAGGTTCACCTCAAGGGAACCTTTGGTCCATCACGTTGGGCAGCTGCGTACTGGCGCGAGCAGGCAAAAGCCGGCAAGCCGACATCAGGTCGCATCATCAACACAACTTCTGTTTCTGGTATCTACGGAAACCTCGGACAAACGAACTATGGCGCAGCAAAAGCCGGTATCGCTTCATTCACCATCATCGCTGCACTCGAGCTTGCACGCTTCAACGTCACTGTGAACGCAGTGGCACCAGTTGCGCTTACTCGTATGACAGAAGGTCTTGGCAATGCACCAGAGACCGACGAAGAGCGCGAAATGCGTTCACCTCGTTGGATCGCACCAATCGTTACTTGGCTTGCTTCAGATGAAGCTGCTGGCGTAACTGGTCGCATCTTCGAAGCAAGTGGTCAGACACTCGCAATCGCTGAAGGTTGGCATCGTGGTCCAAGCCATGCTCCGGTAGAAGACCCAACAACGCTTGGGCCTATCGTTGCTGAGTTGTTGAAGGCTGCTCGCCCGAACGCCGGCATGGACGGCCGTGACGGCACATGGCCTCAGAACCCTCGATAAAGAAATAAGAAGGAAACACAATGGCACTTAACCCAGAAGCAGTCGGATCAGTCGGCGAGCCGTACAAGATCTCATGGACATCAAAGGATTCATTGCTGTATGCAGTGAGCCTCAATGTCAGTTCAGATCAATTGGCATACGTCACTGAAAACTCAACCGGAGTTGTTCAAAAAGCACTTCCAACAATGCCTGTTGTATTGGGGTCTGGTCAGGCAACTGCCGCATCAAACCCAATGCGTAATGTTGGCGAATTCAACTTCGCCAATCTTGTGCACGCATCGCAATCAATTACTTTGCACCAGCCTCTTCCTGTTGAAGGAACAGCAACGGTACAAAGCAAGCTTGTTGCAATGTACGACAAAGTGAAAGCTGCAGTCATCGTGACTGAGGCCGAGGCAACGGATGCTGATGGCAAGCCGTTGTACTCAACTCGTTCATCTGTGTTCATTCGTGATGCAGGTGGCTTTGGTGGAGAACGTGGACCAAGCGGTGCACAAAACGAACCACCAGCAAAAGCTCCTGACCACGAAATCACATTTCAAACATCAACTGACCAGGCATTGTTGTATCGCTTGAACGGCGACCGCAACCCGTTGCACTCAGATCCGAATCATCCTGCTGTTGCAGCAGGCGTGTTTCCAAAACCCATCTTGCATGGTCTTTGCACATACGGATTCACAGGTCGTGGTTTGTTGAATGCACTATGTGGCGGCGATGCAAATCGCTTCAAGCACATCGAAGGTCGTTTCGCTTCTCCAGTATTTCCTGGCGAAGCACTCACCATCAAGATGTGGGAAACAGCCAAGGGTGAAGCAGTGTTCACAACATCTGTTGGTGATCGCGTAGTTATCGACCAAGGTCTTGTGCGCTTCAGTTAATAGACCATATATTTACGGATTAGGCCGCCCTTTAGGGCGGCCTTTTCTATTCACCACGAATTCACAATATGTTGTGCATTTCGTACATGTAAGATAAGTCAATGATTTCCGACAATCAAGCGAGTCTGAAATGAAGAAATCAGTTCTTGCGTGGGTCGCCACCGTGGCTCTTGTTCTTGTTTCAGGTTTCGTGCCGATGAGCCGGGTTAACGCAGCGCCGTCATTACTCGACCAATGTGCCGCCAACATCAATGATCCACTTTTTGATAAAGCTTTTCTCCTTGGTCTGACGGGTTTTTCGACTGAAGCACAATTTGAAGCAAGCGTTGCGAGTGGTCGGTGGACAGTTCAGTTAGCGACAGGGTCCGGACACTTTGGATCTCATAACGGCAATTCGCCAGACATGTATTGCGGTAACAGTCAAAACAACTCTCGTGATTTCTTGGATTCTGATACCACAAGTCGCGACTTCTTTATTGGAGGCGCCGGAAACGATTCGATGACGTACACCATGTGGTTATCAACTTTTTACGGTGGGGAAGGCGATGACTATGCAAACAGTATCCAAGAGAATTCCTACTTTTTTGGTGGGCCAGGAAACGATAGTTGTGGATCTAACAGTGGTTCGACGTGTTCAACTGATGGTGGTCCAACCCCGGTAGTTCCGGGCACGCCTCCAGCACCTTCAGCTGTAGCGGGTGTTGCGTCTGCTGTTGTAACTGTTGCTGCTGGTTCTGGTGGTACACCTGCTACCTACACGGTGACTTCGACTCCGGGTTCAGCTACATGCACGGTTACTGGTGCTTCTGGCAACTGCACAGTGTCTGGTCTAACGAACGGAACGTCGTACACATTCAAAGCAACTGCTACGAATGGCGGCGGTACTTCTGCTGCGTCTGTTGCGTCGAATGCCGTAACCCCACAACCTGCAGTTCCGGGTACACCGCCCGCGCCGACTGCTGTTGCTGGCGTTGCGTCCGCTGTTGTAACTGTTGCAGCAGGTTCAGGTGGCACACCTGCTTCCTACACAATTACTTCGACTCCGGGTTCAGCTACCTGCAC
>CAMDVC010000048.1 GCA_945878785.1 Bifidobacterium breve
ATTCCCCAATTGGTTCGCCACATTGGTTTTTCAACGTTCATTCGTTTCAGTACTGCGTTCACAGGCGAATCAAGGTCAATCTCGTACCGAGCAACAGGCACATGGATAGACGCCATGGTGCCACCAATCTTTTCAGCAAGTCGCCACCGACCAGGCGAGCTCAACACTGCAGCAACAAGCCGTGGCATGCCATCAGCATCAGGCATCAGGATGCACAGATCATCTGCCACACACAATGCCGCTTCAACAAGCGCTTCAACACCGTGTGCACTTGTAGGCGCAATGCCTATTGAATTCATCACCCCGCGCGCAACTTCTTCGCAGGCATCTTCTGCGCCTGGAAGACACGCCACAACTTCATCGCGACGTTCTTCAATTAGGGCGCGCTTCATTTCGATAGTGGGCAGCCAGTCATCGTCACGAGTTGATACCCATTGATCAATGTCTAATGCGCGAGCTGCAACGCGTAACCGAGCAGCATCAGCAGGCACAGGCAAATACGAATCAGGAATGGCTATAGAACGACGAAACCCCGAGCCGGAGTTCGGGGAATCGTGCAAAGTTATCGGTTGCCGATCAAACGGCGTAAATGGGTCGTTATGAAAAACGATGCTCACTTAGGCGGCATACGAATGCCACCATCAACTCTGATGGTTTCAGCATTCATGTAGCTGTTCGTGATGCACTCAAGAACCATTGAAGCCAACTGATCTGGACGACCAAGCTTCTGAGGAAACAACACACCCTTTTGCAGTTGGGCCTTGAAAGCCTCGCTCTGGTCACCTTGTCCGTAAATCGGTGTATCAATAAGTCCTGGAGCAACAGTGTTCACGCGGATACCTGATGCTGACAAGTCACGCGCGATTGGAAGTGTCATACCGACAACTCCGCCCTTTGACGCTGAGTATGCGTTCTGACCAATCTGGCCGTCAAATGCTGCAACAGATGCAATGTTTACAATTGCGCCCCGCTCGCCATCTTCCAACGGCTCTGTTTGGCTCATTGCAGTTGCTGCAATACGAATTGCGTCGAATGTTCCGACCAAGTTGATTGCGATGACTTTCTTGAAAGCTTCGATATTGGCAGCCGAATCGTATGAACCGTCTTTGCCGATGGTGCGTTGTGCCCAACCGATACCTGCTGAGTTCACCAAGACGCGAAGAGGACCCATGGACTTAGCCATTTCCACTGCGTTGATGATGTCCTCTGTGACGGTGACGTCAACAGCACAAAATGCGCCGCCAACTTCCTTAGCAAGGGCCTCGCCGACCTCTTGCTGACGATCAAGATCGGCGATGACGACCTTTGCTCCACCTTTTGCGAGGAGACGAACAGAAGCTGCTCCGATACCGGATGCTCCACCTGTGACAATTGCGCTTACGCCTTTAAGTTCCATCCCCACAGGCTACGCAATCAGGTCGCAGACTTCCTAGCGGAGTCGCGAATCGAGCTAAATCTGGGTGTGCGCAACCGCAAGCGCATCGACATAATCGTTCATGCGATTGCCGCTATGGCCCTTGACCCATTCAAATTCAACTCGGCCTCGATTGATGACCAGTTCGATAAATGGCTCCCATAAGTCACGGTTCGCAACAGGCTGGCGCTGAGAATTTTTCCACCCACGCTTGTGCCAGCCACGCCACCAGCCGTCGTTGAAACACTTCACGACATACGTGGAATCAGCAACGATGCGAATGATGCGCGGGTCGTCTTCAAAATGGATGACAGCTTGGTAGGCAGCCATAATTTCCATTCGCTGATTCGTTGACATGGCTTCTGCGCCACTGTCGTTGATGTCTCCTGAAGGGGCCACGGCCCACGCCCAGCCGCCTGGTCCTGGGTTACCTGAGCACGCACCATCTGTATAAATAACAATTACGTCGTCGGACAATTCCATGACACCGATTGTTCACCATGGGACGGGGTAACGACAGGCTTTTAAGAAAAAATCATGGGAGAATGACACTTGTGATCTTCGACGGCTCAATGCATCAGCTCCCCGACACTGATCCGGGCGAGACTCAGGAATGGCTCGACTCTCTTGATTCTGTCGTCGATGGCCACGGTGTTGAACGCGCCCGTTATTTGCTTGCTCGACTTCTCGAGCGTGCACAACAGACTGATGTCAACTTCCCCGCGACCGTGTCAACGCCATATGTCAACAGCATCACTGCGGACAATGAACCGTGGTTCCCCGGCGATGAACATTTAGAGCGTCGTATCCGTGCATACATCAGATGGAACGCAGCCGTCATGGTGACGCGAGCAAATCACACTGCAGAGGGCATTGGTGGCCATCTATCAACGTTTGCAAGTTCCGCAAGCTTGTACGAAATTGGTTTCAATCATTTCTTCCACGGCAAAGACAACGGCTCAGCTGGTGACCATGTGTATTTCCAAGGTCATGCTGCACCCGGAATTTATGCTCGTGCATTTCTTGAGCGTCGCCTTGACGAAGACGACCTTGATCATTTCCGTCGCGAGATCGGACGAGACGGAAAAGGTCTCTCCAGTTACCCACATCCTCGACTCATGCCAGAGTTTTGGGAATTTCCTACGGTGTCGATGGGACTCGGACCACTCACTGCGTTGTACCACGCTCGCTTTAATCGTTACTTACACAACAGAGGCATTGACGACACTTCGGCAAGCCGAGTATGGGCGTTCATTGGTGATGGCGAAACAGACGAACCAGAAACTCTTGGTTCCATTTCACTTGCAGCACGAGAAAAACTCGACAACCTTGTCTTTGTTGTGAACTGCAATCTGCAACGACTTGATGGCCCTGTGCGTGGCAACGGCAAAATCATTCAAGAACTCGAAGCAGTGTTCCGCGGCGCCGGATGGAACGTCATCAAAGTGGTGTGGGGTTCCAAGTGGGACGAACTGCTAGCAGCCGACGTTGACGGACTACTGCTGAATGAAATGAACTCCACTGTCGATGGGGAATTCCAGCGTTTCTCCATTGAAGGCGGCGCATACATTCGTGAGCACTTCTTTGGCTCTGACCCTCGTCTATTGCAGCTGGTCGCACACTTGTCTGACGATGAATTAGTGAACCTTCCTCGTGGTGGCCACGACTACCGCAAGTTGTTCGCCGCATACCAAGCAGCTGTTGACAACCTTGGCTCTGGCAAACCCACTGTAATTTTGGCAAAGACCATCAAGGGCTGGACTCTTGGGCCGCAAGTTGAAGGTCGCAACGCAACGCATCAAATTAAGAAACTCAATGCGGATCAATTGCGGGCCATGCGTGATCGTTTGCACTTGCAAGAAGAGATTCCAGACTCAGCCCTAGAAGGCGATGTACTTCCGTACTATCGCCCGCCCGTTGACTCCGTTGAATATCAATACATGATGGAACGTAGGCGCACGCTAGGCGGCTCGCTACCAAAGCGTGTTGTTCGCAATAAAACACCACTCTCACTCCCCTCTAAAGAAGTGTTTACAGAATTCACAGAAGGTTCTGGTGAGCAAGCAGTTAGTTCCACCATGGCGTTCACTCGCTTATTGCGAAATCTTGCTCGTGATGATTCGTTTGGCAGTCGCGTTGTGCCAATCATCCCAGATGAAGCACGAACCTTCGGCATGGATTCCATGTTCCGCGAGCTTGAGATTTACGCATCGCAGGGACAAAAATACGAACCAGTTGATCATGACCTGTTGTTGTCGTATGCAGAGTCCACACAAGGGCAAATTCTTGAAGAAGGCATCACTGAAGCCGGCGCAATGTCTAGCTGGATAGCCGCTGCCACCAGTTATGCCACCCGCGGAGTGCCCATGGTTCCGTTCTACACGTTCTATTCAATGTTTGGTTTCCAACGAGTGGGTGACCTCATTTGGCAAGCAGCAGATGCCCGTGCGAGAGGCTTCCTCTTGGGAGCAACAGCTGGTCGTACAACGCTCAATGGTGAAGGCTTGCAACATCAAGACGGACACAGCTTGTTGTTAGCAACAGCTTTACCTGCATGCCAGGCTTATGACCCTGCATTTGCATTCGAAGTAGCCACAATCGTTCAGCACGGCATTACAAAGATGTACGGCGACGATCCGGCCGACATCTTTTACTACATCACGCTGTACAACGAAAACATTCCCATGCCCGCGCAGCCGAGCCATGTCTCAACACAAGACATCATCAATGGTTTGTATCAATGGGCGCCATCAACGTCTGGCACTGCGCACGCATCAATCTTGTTCTCGGGGTCTGCATTTGCAGCTGCATCGGAAGCTGCCACAATTCTTCGCACCAAATACTCCATTGATGTTGATCTGTGGTCAGCCACCTCATACAAGTCTTTGCGTGACGATGGAATGGAAGTGGAGCGATGGAATCGTCTACACCCAACTGAAAAGAAGCGGCGCTCGCTTGTCGACACCTTGCTTGGCGCCACAGCAGCACCCATTGTTGCGGTCACTGATTTCCTACGCATCGTTTCCGAACAAATAGCCACGTTCGTACCGAGTCGCAGGTTCCTGTCGCTCGGCACAGACGGCATGGGCCGTAGCGATACACGCGAAGCACTGCGTGAGTTCTTTGAAACGAACGCCCCGCATATCGTCATCGCTGTTCTCTCCAGCCTTACTGGATCGCATGGCGTGACAAAAGAAGTTGTAGCTCAAGCCATCATTGACCTCAATATCAACCCTGACGCAGTACATTCTCTTACTCGCGACTAAATCAAAGGAACACGCCCGTGGCCACCTTGTACATCACCGGAAATCCTGACTCTGATGCGTTTCTCAACGCCAACGGCACCGCATTGCTGATTGGCATGCTGCTCGACCAACAAGTACCAATGGAATGGGCCTTCAACGGACCTTGGACATTGAAGCAACGACTCGGTCATCTTGATGCAAAGAAAATTGCAGCAATGGACCCAACAGAATTTCTTGCAATCTGTTTAACAAAGCCTGCGATACATCGTTTTCCAAAAGCAATGGCACAACGCATTCAAGGTATGTGTTCAGTGCTCGCTGAAAAATACAAAGGCAAAGGCGAAAACATGTGGGCAGACATTGATGATGGTCATGTGCTGTTCGAACGCCTTCGCGAGTTGCCAGGTTTCGGTGCCGAGAAGGCTCAGATTTTTATTGCGTTGCTAGGCAAACGTTTTGACATCAAGCCCACCAATTGGAAAAAAGCTGCAGGAGTATTCAGCGATTCAAACCCTCGAACTGTTGCTGACATCACCTCAGCAGAAACTTTGTTAACTGTTCGGGCATGGAAAAAGGCGGAGAAGGCTGCTGATCGCGACAAGCAATCACGGCCTCTGAAGTAGCCTCACTGCAATGACCGTGCTCATCACCGGCGGTGCCGGATACATCGGATCCATCACCACACGACTCATTCGTGCATCTGGTCGTGGCGTTGTCGTGCTCGACACTCTTGAAAACGGCCACCGCAAAGCTGTGGGCGACGCCCCATTCGTTCAAGGCGACATCGCAGATTCTGATCTAGTTGAGCGTGTTGTGGCTGAACACGGCGTTGACGAAGTGGTTCACTTCGCTGCATACAAGGCAGTCGGTGAATCAATGTCTAACCCTGGCAAATATTTCAGCAACAACGTCACTGGTTCTCAAAGACTTTTCGAATCTCTGCACACGGCGGGCGTCACGCGCGTTGTCTTTTCTTCTACTGCAGCGGTGTACGGCACTCCGCAGTCAGTCCCCGTTCGTGAGACCGATGTTCTGAGCTGTGAAAGCGTCTATGCCGAAACAAAGCTGATGATTGAAAAAACTCTTGGCTGGTATTCGCAAACGACTGAAATGCGCAATGTGTGTTTGCGCTACTTCAATGCAGCGGGTGCTTCCGAAGATGCAACCCTCGGGGAAGACTGGCGCTTTTCCCAGAACCTCATCCCCCATGTCATGAAAGCAGTTCTAGGCTTTGCACCTGCACTCACAGTGTTTGGCAATGACTTCCCCACCCCAGATGGTACTGGGGTGCGTGATTACATTCATGTCGAAGATCTTGCTCACGCACATGTTGCTGCGCTTGATTACCTAGCAAAAGGAAACGACAGCATCACATGCAATGTCGGCACTGGCTACGGAACAAGCGTGATGGATATCATCGCCACCACTGAACGTGTCACAGGCAAAAAAGTCCCGTACGAAATAGCTGGTCGTCGCGCTGGTGATCCGTCAGAGTGTTACGCAGATCCACGACGTATCAATGAGACATTCGGTTGGTCGCCATCACGCACTCTTGATGACATCATCTCATCTGCATATGCGTGGCACACATCGCACCCACACGGGCACGATTCGTAAATTACGCTGACAGCGTGCGTTGGCGGTCAAGCCAGCCAAGCAACACTGCGATGGCACGCGGGTCGTGACGAAGTCGATGTCCTGCACCTTCAATGACTCGTAATTCTGCACTGCCATGTGCAGCGGCCAACACGCGCGAGTCAGCAACAGGCACACTTTCATCATCATCACCATGCATTACCAACAACGGTCGTGGCGCGAAACGTTGTGCTGCATCAACTGGGCGGAATCGACGCAGTTCCCGGCTCCATTCATCAAACGATGCAGGAAACCCAGGAGTACGAATGGCTCCGATTTCGCGAGCATGTTCAAAAAAACGTCGTGGCTGACCAGCCCAGTCATCAAAATCTGCACGAGCACTTAATAAAGCACATCCGCGCACTCGCGGGTCATCTGCTGCGACACATAATGCAAGTGCACCACCAGTATTTGTACCTACGAGCCACACGCCATCGGGCGATACTTCGTCTTCTAAATGATCAATGGCAGCGCGCAAGTCATCAACCCACCCTTGCATTGAAAAATCACCTTCACTGTTGCCGCATCCACGAAATGTAAATGTGAGCGCAGCCCATCCCAAGTCATTTGCTACACGATCCATCAGTTGTGAAAACGAGACCCCAGATTGGCGAGCATCCACGGACCCACTCGGGAAACCATGACACAAGATGACGCCAGGAAGTGACGATGCATAACCAGTCGGCGTTGCCAAGTAACGATTAAGAACTAATGACCCAGATTGGAATGTTCCGTTGATCGCATCTGACATCTGAAGTGAACTTACGCGCGAGGCTTGCGAAGGCGACGTTTTGCTCCCGCAGCTGCGAGTGTGTATCCGCGGTTACGCGCCTCTGCCAATGTGTCAGGCCCGAAGCACAGACCTACGCCTTCAGCAACAATTGTGTCGACAATTTCTTGTTCGTTCCACTCGTCAAGGTCGTACACCAATTGTGTCCGCTTGTCTCCGAGGAATCGTGTGTGCTCAAACTTGCCTGGTCTTTCCATAGAGATAACGGTAGTACCCCAGACTCCTGTGTGAAGGAACGGCGGCCGAGTTAGTTACTTTTCAGGGGCAAGCATCAACGAAAGGACGGCTTCAAAGGAGACCTTGTCCCATTGCGCCAGGTCAACATGACCAAGGTCCATCTCTGCAACGACGCGACCAATGATTTGGCCATGCAACCAATAAGCAGTTGCCATGGGGTCTAGATCCGTGCGCAACCACCCCTTTTGCTGGGCGAACAACACTGAATCAGCAATAGTTGCCAGAAATTTCTTATTGATGTCGTTAATGGCAACTGCCAGTTCCGAATTCCGCTGCGCAGCTCCCAAGACGCTGAGGCGAATTGCCCGAGCATGATGACGCTCCGGACGGTAGCTCCATTCCATGGACTTACGAAACGCTCTGACGTACTCCTCTTTTGAGTCAACTAACGCCATCATCGCTTCAACAGAAATATCGGTTTTAAGACATTGCCAATACCACTCAACATACGCAGCGTTAATCAGCTCTGTACGGTTTGAAAAGTGGTGATAAATCGACGGCTCTTTTATGCTCAAAACTTCGGCGATTGCACTAAGACGCACTGACGATTCTCCGCCAGCCTCCATCATTTCAATGGCCGCGTTCAGGATGCGTGACCTAGTGCTTTCAGCAATCTCCATAGACAGGCGAGGTTACAGGCACGGGTAACCGCGAGCCGACTCGATGGGAATGATCTAGATCTGATCTGCCTTCGGGCCAACAGCACCAATCGCTGCGAAATACCCCATGTGAGCATCTGTCACGTAAACAACGTCAACATCATCGAGAAGGTCAACACCTCGTCGCGACGCTTCCTTCAGCAAATACGCCGTCAAACTGTTCTCATCAACAACAACCGGAATAGAAATGTTCTGCACTCGGTCTGTGACATCAAGAGGCGTGAGTCCTTTGTCGTTCATCCATGACAGATGAGCCAATAACAATTGGCGCACTTCATCCATTGTCAGCCGTGCCTGAGCACTGCTTGGCAATACACGCACCACATACTCGGCGGCCTGATCAATGTC
>CAMDVC010000049.1 GCA_945878785.1 Bifidobacterium breve
CATGTGATTTATCCTGATTTTGACTTGATGGCAGCGACGGTGTTCGACATTCACGATGGGCCAATTCGTATTGAAAACTGTGGTCACTTTGTCCCGTGGGAGGCTGCAGATGAATTGATTTTTCGGACAGTTGAATTCTGTCGCGAGAAATAACTTATCTGTCTTGCGAAATCTTTTCAGCAATAGCCCTGTCTCGGCGAACGACATTACGAATCAAGACCGAAGAAACGACACCGACACCGGCAAGCATCACGAGGAACACTGTGTATTGCATCCAGCCTCCACGATCACCGGAACTCTGTGGCTTTTTCCCGCAATCGGGGCGCGGGTTTGAATTGATGCATTCCGACGGATCATTCACTAAGTCATAGACATACGTTGTGTCTGTCACTTCGGCCGCTACAACAGTCGAGTCGGTTGGGGCATCTGCGGCGTGAACCGCGGAGAGTCCGAATGGTGCAAGCGTGAGAAGAACGGCACAGGCGATGGGAGCAATACGGGGCATGGGACTATCGTCTCACGCCAACTAGTGTTTACAACGCTATGAGTACAAAGTCACATCCCGCCCAGCATGATGTAGTGCTCGTTGTTGACTTCGGGGCTCAATATTCGCAACTCATCGCACGTCGAGTGCGTGAAGCTCGTGTGTACTCAGAAATCGTCCCGCATCGTATTTCTGCAGCTGAAGTAGTGGCCAAAGCACCGAAAGCAATCATTTTGTCGGGTGGCCCGAAGAGTGTGCATGTCGATGGTGCTCCGTTGCTAGACCCTGCAATCTATGAATTGGGTATTCCTATTCTTGGTATCTGTTACGGCTGTCAATTGGTCGCACAACAATTAGGTGGCGTTGTAGCCCGCGGAGGTCGCGGCGAATATGGCCGTGCAACTCTGACTCGTCGTTCTGCTAATTCGAAACTTCTTGGTGAGTCAACTCCACAAGTACATGACGTATGGATGAGCCATTTCGATTTCGTTAGCGATGCACCTGCCGGTTTTGTGGGTACGGCATCTACACCTGATGCACCAAATGCCGTGATTGAAGATGATGCTCGTCGAATCTATGGTGTGCAATATCACCCCGAGGTTGTGCATACGACTAGCGGTCAAGACTTACTGATTCGCTTTCTTGTTGACATTGCCAGATGCAAACAAGATTGGACAATGGCAAGCATTGTTCAAGATCAAATCGAAGCAATTCGTGCGCAAGTCGGAACGGAACGGGCAATCTGCGGTTTGTCAGGTGGAGTTGATTCGTCGGTGGCTGCAGCAATCGTGCATCAAGCAATCGGTTCACAACTGACGTGTGTATATGTTGACACCGGACTTATGCGTCGCGGTGAAAGCGAACAAGTCGTTGAAACATTTCGCAAGAGCATGGGTATTGAGTTGATTCACATTGATGCCGGTGAAAGATTCTTTGCTGCCCTTGCTGGAATCACAGAACCAGAAGCGAAACGCAAAGCAATCGGTGAATTGTTTGTGCGCATCTTCGAAGAAAACACCGGCGGATTGACTGATGCAAAGTTCTTGGTGCAAGGAACGCTGTATCCAGACATTGTTGAAAGTGGCGGGCACGACGGAACTGCTGCAGTAATCAAGAGCCATCACAATGTTGGCGGACTGCCTGACGATATGACACTTGAGTTGTGTGAACCGCTGCGTGCGTTGTTTAAAGATGAAGTGCGCAAAGTTGGTGTTGAAGTTGGTCTCAGCGATGACATCGTGTGGCGTCAGCCATTTCCTGGTCCTGGCCTTGGCGTACGAATCATTGGTGAAGTTACGCTGGACAAAGTGGCAACGTTGCAACACGCAGACGAAATTGTCCGTCATGAAATAAAGGCCGCTGGTCTTGAGCGGGAAATCTGGCAGGCCTTCGCGGTGCTTGCAGATATTCGCAGCGTTGGAGTCATGGGCGACGAGCGCACCTATGGCCGTCCCATCATCATTCGTGCCGTGACCAGCGACGATGCCATGACCGCAGACTGGGCTCGGTTGCCCTATGACCTCTTGGAAAAGATGTCGAGCCGCATTATTAATGAGGTGTCGGGCATCAACCGGGTGGTCTACGACGTCACCTCAAAGCCGCCTGGCACGATTGAGTGGGAATAGCCCCTACGGGCTCATATCCACCCCTGTATGGCTCTGAATGGGCGCCGTCAGGCCATAACGCAACCCAAGTAGCCTGACAGGGTCATGTTTTCGACCCGTCACCACCGGGGACCCTTTCGGTCCGTACTGGTCTCACTTCTTGCCGTTGGCATCATGGGGGGCACGGTCATTTCTCCGCAGCTAGCCTCTGCTGACTCTGTTGACGACAAGCGTCGCCAGGTTGCAAATATTGCCGATCAGCTCGAGAACCTGGCTGAGCAGATGGACGCTCTGGGCGAAGATTACGCCCAGTCGTTGACCGACCAAGCTGACCTTGCCGTGGAGATTGATAGAGCACAGGCAGACGTGGCAGCAGCAGAAGCGCAGTTATCGCAAATGCGCGGCACGTTGTATATGTCGGCAGTTACGCAGTTCATGCACGGTGGTCGCAATTCAACGTTGACAAATCTTTTCGCATCGTCTGGTGGAGTACAAGATGCACTACAGCGCAGTCAGCTGTTGTCAATTGCGATGAACCAAGGCTCACTGACAACCGATTCACTTGATGCAACTGCGACATCGCTCACAAAGAAAAAAACTGCATTAGAAAAGAAGCGCAAACAAGCAGTCAGCATTGGTGAGGTTGCTAATAAACGTCTAGGTGCTGCAGAGGCGCTAGCTGCGCGTTATGAAGAGTTGCAATCAACAGTTCAAGGTGATCTTGTTGATTTATTACGTGAAGAACGTAATCGTCGTGAGGCGCAGGCACTGACTGATGCCCAGCGAGAAGCCGCCGGATTCAGTAGCAAGTACGCCTCAATTCAAAAGAAGTACGGCAACATCCCGAAGGTTTCGGCACGTAGTCAGTCAGCCATCAAAGCAGCTTTGTCGCAACTTGGAGTTCCGTATCGATATGGGATGAATTCTCCCGGCAAAGCTTTTGATTGCTCCGGTCTCACTACGTATGCATGGGGGAAGGCTGGCGTTGGTCTGAAACGAAATTCACGTGCTCAGTTCAATTCACTGCCGCGTATCCCGAAGGAACTGGCCATGCCTGGTGACCTTATTTTCACAGGGTCTCCCATTCACCATGTTGGTATCTATCTTGGCAACGGAACAATGGTGCACGCACCACGAACTGGAGATGTAGTAAAGATTGGGCCAATTCGCTGGTGGAAAGTTGTTGGCGTCGTTCGCCCTGGTTGATTAGCGATACGGTCTATCTCCATGCAGGGGATTGACGAAGTCAAAGTAGAAGCGTGGCTCAACGCCAATATTGAAGGCGCGCAGGGCCCGTACTCATACGACCTCATCGCTGGCGGCCGCAGCAACATCACCTTTCGTGTCACCGATGCGAATGGAATGCAATTAGTCCTACGTCGTCCACCAATGGGGCATGTGCTGGCTACTGCTCACGACATGGCGCGCGAACATCGCATCATTTCCGCAGTCGGAAAGACCAATGTTCCCGTACCTCAAACGCTTGGTGTGTGTACTGATGAAGAAGTCAATGGTGCGCCGTTCTATGTGATGGCTTTTGTGGACGGTGTTGTGCTTGATAGCCCAGATAAAGGGTTGTTGTTGCCCGAAGCATTACGCACAACGGCAGCCGAGAATCTCATTGATGTGTTGGCTGATTTGCACGCAGTTGATATTGATGCCGTTGGCCTTGGTGACTTGGCCAAGCGCGAAGGCTATGTCGAACGTCAAGTGAAGCGTTGGAGCACACAGTGGGCTAATTCAAAAACGCGCGAGTTGCCTGCAGTGGAAGAAGTTGCACGTTTGTTGGCAGAGAACATTCCGGTACAACATGGCGTATCAATTGCGCATGGTGATTACCGATTCGGAAACTGCCTAACTGATATTTCAACAGGAAAAATTGCTGCAGTACTCGACTGGGAACTGTGCACGCTTGGCGACCCGTTAGCGGATCTTGGATATGTCGGTATCTATTGGACTGACCCAGGTGTTCCAATGTTGCGTCACAACGACCCGTCAGGGCATCCCGGTTCATGCACGTTTGACCACTTGGTTAAACGCTATGCAACACGAACTGGTCGTGATGTTTCAAATGTTGCGTACTACAAAGCGTTTTCTAGTTTCCGTTTGGCGGTTATTTCCGAAGGTGTTTACGCGCGTTACTTGCACGGCGCGATGGGTGACCAAGATATTGATCTTGAACCGATGAAGTTGGGAACCGAAACATTGGCAGAGTCTGCACTCGCAGCATTGACAGGGAAGTAGACATGGCTGTTTTAAAAGGCTGGGTTAGAGGTTCGTTTACATCTGCATCGTTGACACGCGATACGTATCGCAAGGGAATTGGGCCAGTAGTCATTGTTGTTCACGAAATTCCTGGCATAACACCAGCAGTCGAACGTTTCGCAAACGATGTTGTCAATGCTGGTTTCACTGTGGTGATGCCTGACTTAGTGGGAACTCCTGGCCGTGATGTCAGCGGGAAATACCTTGCATCATCAATGACGAAGATTTGCATTGCAAAAGAATTCACAACGTTGGCTCTGCAAAAGACGTCGCCCGTTATCTCTTGGTTGCGTGCTTTGGCGCGAGCCCTTCACAATGAAGTGGGTGGAAAAGGTGTCGGTGCCGTGGGCATGTGTTTCTCCGGCGGTTTTGCACTCGGCATGATGGTCGATGACATCATGATCGCACCAGTTTTGTCACAGCCATCGCTTCCATTTGCAGTGGGTAAAGCTCGTGGTGCGGATCTCAATTTGTCGCCTGATGATGCTGCAGTAATCACTCAGCGCGCTGCAGACGGATGTCAAGTTCTTGGATTGCGGTTTACGCAAGACAAATTGGTGGGTGACAGGTTCGCTTCATTGCGCAACCTCATTGGCGATGCCTTCATCGCAGTTGAGATTCCATCACAGTCTCCGAAAGACCACAGTGTGCTTACGGAACAGCGTGACGAAGACAGCGTGCAACGAGTGCTTGCATTCTTCACTGAAAAACTGAAGTAATTACTGCGGGCCGCCGTCAACGGGCAGCATTGTTCCTGTTGTGTAACTGCTTGCGTTGCTAGCCAAGTACAGCGCAGCACCAACAATTTCGTGTGGCTCACCACCACGCTGCAGCATGTACTCAGTCTTTGCGGCTTTGTTGAAACGTTCCATATCCCATGCTTTTGAGATATCCGTTAAGAATGGTCCAGGCACGATGCAGTTCACTCGCACGTGTGGCGCATATGTGCGCGCTAACCCTATGGTCAAGTTGTTAACGGCAGCCTTTGCTGCACCGTAGATCACTTCGTTAGGAGATGGGCGCTGACTTGCAATAGAAGACACATTGATGATGGAACCACCACGCACGGTTCCATCTGCATTTTTTGCAGTCATATGAGTTCCGATGAGTGCGGATAAACGAAAGGGTCCCTTCAAGTTCACGCCAAGAACTTTGTCATATAAATCTTCTGTGACTTCCACGAGAGATGAATACAACGGCGACATGCCTGCATTGTTGACAAGAATGTCAATGTGTCCAAATTCTGCAATTGCAGTAGTGGCCAGCATTTCTGCATCAGACCATGATGCAGCGTGATAACCAATGGCGAGCGCACGTCTCCCCAATGCACGAACTTCGTTCGCAACAGATTCGCAGTTTTCAACTTTGCGACTCGCAACAACAATGTTTGCGCCATGCTCTGCAAACGCCAACGCCATCTCGCGACCAAGACCACGACTACCGCCGGTGATGATGGCGGTCTTGCCCTCTAATGAAAAAAGATCTGTCATGTCATTACCTTTGCTGAATACTCAGGATGTTTGAATGAGGCAACGGTACGTCGCACATCAGCATTGGTTGATACCAGAAGGTGACGGGCTAGTAATCCCTTTGCGGCCTTGGCGTTGTGGCCACCCACCACAGCCCCTGAATGTGACACAAGGTCAACGCGGACAACGTTGGCAAGGTGATCCCAAGTGATGGCAGCTCGATGCTCGTTTGGCAGTAAGTCCACCACGGTCTTCTTTTTTACAACAGCAACTAGGGCATCAGTGATTGTTTCATTCCAGAATTTAGACATCGTGCCAAATGGTGTGAGGCGTGCGCCCATTTTTAATCGATAGTCGGGGATCTGGTCGTCAGCACGAACAAGACCAAGTAATCCAGATGGAACAATGATGCGTTTTGTGAATGCGTTGCGCTGTGTTGCGGTGAGCGACGAAAGATCGAGGTGATCCCACACGACTCCGGTGTATCGCTGCCATGCAGGAAGACATGGCGCACCAATTAGTTGCATGTTGCAAGATTGTGCCCGAGCCAGATGCCCCCCATTAACGCCAAGAAGTTTTTGGGCGCCACCCTTGTCTTTTCGCAATTGGGCTGCGATTTGCGAGCGTGATTTCTCGAGTACGGCACCATAAGCACCCAACCGAGGGGTCCACGGGTGTGAGGCGTCGCCAGCCTCAGCTTTTCCCTCAGAGGGAGGCAGAAGTAGTAAAAAACCTTGTGTCGCCATCTATGAGATTGTGTCACTTACTGCCTAGTATTGTGAGATGCGCGTACACGTAGACCCCTCCAAGTGCCAAGGCCATAACCGCTGTTATGCCCTAGCTCCCGAATTATTCGATGTTGACGATTACGGCAACGCATTCGAACTGAATGACGGTGTTGTTCCTGCCGGCCTCGAAGACAAAGCACGCCTTGCGCTTGCTAACTGTCCCGAATTTGCAATCTCAATCGAGGAATAGTCATGAGTGAAACCGTTTACGGCCCAGTTACAGACTGGGCGACAGACTTCGACCACGGTTCACCTGCGTACGCAGCGAACCAACACAAGATTTGGGATGACCTGAAGAACTCCGGTTGCCCTATTGCGCATACTGATCGTTATGGCGGCACATGGTTGCCACTGACACATGAGATGGTGCATTCAATTGCATATGACACAGATCATTTCTCAAGTGAAGGACCAGTTGTTGGCCAGTTAAAGCCAAGTGAAGTTCCTGATCGCATCGGTGCACCTATTGGGCCTGTACCACCGATCTCTTCTGACCCACCGTTCCATAACGAGGCTCGACGTTTGTTGCTTCCTGCGTTCTCTCCAAAGATGATTGATCCTTGGCGTGACGAAGTCATCGCTATTTGCAACCAACTCATTGATGACATGGGAGATGCAGACCACATAGATGCGGCGTTGCAGTACTCACAGCACATTCCAGTAATGGTTATTGCACGCATGCTTGGTTTACCAGTTGAAGATGGTGACAAGTTCCGCGGATGGGTCAACCTTGTTCTTAGCGGTATTGGTGAAGAGCGCACAGAAGAGCGCATGCAAAAATTCATGGAATTCAATGAATACCTTGCGTATCACGTCAATGAACACAAGGAGAATCCTCGCGAAGATCTCATCTCGTTCTTGTTGAACGCAGAAATTTTTGGTGAGAAGTTGTCGCTTGAGCACGCAGTCGGAACAGTCATTCTGTTACTGATCGCTGGCATCGACACAACATGGAGCGGTATCGGTTCATCACTGTGGCATCTTGCTACCAACTCAGTAGACCGCCGTCGTTTGGTAGAAAACCCAGACATGATTCCTGCAGCTGTTGAAGAATTCCTTCGTGCATATGCGCCTGTCACCATGGCACGCGTTGTGAAAGAAGACATGGAGTTCCATGGTGTTCAGATGAAGAAAGAAGATTGGGTTCTTCTTCCTTTTCCTGCTGCTAACCGTGATGACAAGCAATTTGCAAACGCGCATGAAGTAGTAATCGACCGCGAAGAGAACCGCCATGCCGCTTTTGGTCTTGGTATTCATCGTTGCCTTGGTTCAAACCTCGCTCGTTTGGAAATGAATGTTGCTGTTGAAGTATTCCTTCAGCGCTTCCCAGACTTCTCAGTCGATGCAAACGAAATGGTCACGTGGAGCACAGGTCAAGTACGAGGACCTCGTGCCTTGCCATTCGTGGTCAACGCACGCGCATAACAACGCATTCCTCGCACCGACACAGTCCGCTCGTAAGATGGCTGGACCATGTCAGATCAACTCTTTAGCTCTTCAGGTAACAGCTCACCGCTGAACCCTGACCAACAAGAGGCTGTGTATCACCCAGGTGGTCCACTACTTGTTGTTGCGGGTGCTGGCTCGGGTAAAACTCGCGTTCTCACACAGCGCATTGCTTGGTTGATTTCGCAAGGCACATCGCCGATGGCAAT
>CAMDVC010000050.1 GCA_945878785.1 Bifidobacterium breve
GTTGCTAGCAGCAGGTAAAGACCCCAGCTATGTGGGTCGCGTGCGTCAAGACGAAACAGTTGCAAACAATTGTGGGCTTGCGTTGTTCTTATCTAACGACAACTTGCGTAAAGGTGCTGCGTTGAACGCAGTACAAATTGCTGAATTACTGATTAAGTAATTCAGCCGCTGGATCAGTAGCTTCATCAACAGGGGCAACGACTTCTTCGATAATTGCCTCGGGCACAGGAACGCCTTCTGCATAACAACCCCCGGCAACGACTGCGTTGACAGCTTTACGGAGGCGCAATGCATCAAGTGGCTTGATGATCCAGCCGTTAGCACCACTGCGGCGTGCCATATGGACGTCTGCTTCACGGTCGAGCAACATCAAGATGGGGACATTTGGCAAGGCTCCACTGGAATGATCAAGGCGAAGGTCCATCGTGATTGCCATTCCGCCCATACTGCCTACTTGCATATCAAGGATTGCGATATCCGGCGTGCGCTCGGCAACTGCAGGCGAAACAAGACGACCATTTGTCACTACTTGAATAGTGGTGGAGGAAGAACCCAATACGGCCTGTATTTCATTGAGGACCCATTGGGCGTCAGTTGCGATCAAAATATGCACAAGATGACTTTACTGCTGTGAGGGTGGTGCTGCCAGTTGCTGCGCCAAAGCGCCAATGGAGTCCATGTCGTGAATGTCTGTTGCCAATTCCGTAGCAAATGCAATCGAAACTGCGGGAAAGGCCACGGAAGTTCGCTGAATGAAGGCCTGAATGTCTGAATCTGCCCTGTCAGCATCGTCATGAAGACCAGCGATGAGTTCATGTACGCGCGCAAGGTCACCCGATTGAGATTGCGCCATCGAGTGTTCTTCAGTGGCGGTGAGAGTGCCAAAGTGCGGCGGCATGCGATTGGCGACAATGAGTCGCAACGTGATGCCGAGGCGAGAAAGCTCAGATACAAAATGATTCGCTTCGGTCAATGCGTCAGGAGACGGAGCCGTCACTATGACAAAAGAACTCGCTGAACTTCGAAGGGTGGCTGCTACCACAAGTGCGCGACGAGAGAACTCTTCTTCCATTCCATCGAATGCTCGTAGGAATGCTGCTGTACCCGTAAGAGTGTCTCCACCGACAACAGTTGAGATTGCTTTGAACACTGGCTGCATTGCTGCATTGACTAAACGAAAGCCACCTCGACTTGGTGCAACCAAGAATTTAACAATGGGATGTTTTAAGAATCGCGCAAGCCGTTCGGGTGACTCTAGAAAATCAAGGGCATTACGCGATGGTGGAGTATCAACGATGATGACATCAAAACGCTCGTCTTCGCATAGGTCGTATAACCGTTCTGCAGCCATGTAGTCACGGGTACCAGACAATGATCGAGACAAACTGCGGTAGAAGGAATTATCCATAACTTCTTTTGCGCGTTCAGGTGTTGGTGAAGTGTCACGCACTAACGAATCGAAAGTCTCCTGAACATCAAGCATGGTGACCCATAATTCACCGGTTGCATCGAGGGGAACTCGTTGAATCTCATTCCCCGTGCCTTCGCCAAGGCCAATTGCATCAGCAAGTCTGCGCGCTGGGTCAATGGTGATCACAATGGCGCGCTTTCCTTGTTGGGCAACTTCGAATCCGAGTGCCGCTGCAACACTGGTTTTCCCAACGCCACCCGTTCCGCATGTAACGATGACACGGGCAGACACGCACATGTCAATAACTGGTTGTGTGCTCATGGCAAGCCTCGAATTGCTTGTTCAAGATCATCTGCGATTGTATTGATGAGAGCAGTTCCATCACTGTGATGCTGTATGAGATGAAGTTGTGGTTGTTTGAGAGAATCAGTCAGCACACCGATTGCTTCTGTTTGAGCCGCTGCACGTAGAGACAAATACTGATACGCCTCACGAATCGCTGGAAGAAGAATTGCATCGTCAACACGGGGGACATCAGGGTTGCACTTGTTGACGATGATTGGCGCAAGTGCAATGTGTGCTTTCTCCGTCAGTTCGTCAGCTGCCTCGCAGGTCTCAGTGACGGGCGTGATTGCTGCAGTAGTTACCAACATCACCTTGCATCGTGCGGGGTCACTGAGCATGGTGAGCACCTCATCAGCTTGTTGGCTGATTGGTCCTGACCCAATGGCCCGCTTCAACTGCTCGGGAGCCCGCACTAAATCGAGTGCATGACCAGCCGCTGGCCCGTCCACAATGATCACGCCGTTAGGTCGTTCATTCTCGAACGCTTTGATACGCCCCAAGACCAAAAGGTCGTCAAGCCCGGGAGCTGTGGTGGCCACTAATTCCATGATTCCAGAGCGTGCCAATTGGCGGGAAATCAGCCCTAACCCTTTGGTAGCAAGGTAATCAGACAACGCCCTGCCAGGGCTAACGGTGATCTGCTCGAGATGAACATCGGGTGCGAGGCCGTTTGCCGGCTCATCCAACGTGATCAAAAGGGTGGGCAATCCACTTCGCGCTGAGAGCTGGGCGAGGGAGGCGGCAACGGTCGATTTCCCAACGCCGCCTTTGCCAGCAACAATAAGGACACGCTGTGCCGTGAAAAAAGGGTGTAGTTCCATAACGAAGGAGAGACCATTGAGGGTAGGCGCAAAAAGACGAATCATGTGTGGATTGGCACTTGTTATTGCTGGGCCAGCGCTCAGCTTGATGACAGGCCAAGGCGCGAGTGCGGCTGACGACGCTGTCACGCTTGTCCCCGTCGATGTGGTGGAAGTCAGTGGGCTGATTGACAGCATCGTGGCGGACTCTATTGAGAAAGCAATTGTTCGCTCACAGAACAACGGCGCACAGGCAGTTATTTTTCAATTGAACACACAAGGTGCTGTTGTCAGTCGCGGTCGGATGACCGAAGTTCTTACTGCAATTTCCGCATCGAAAATTCCTGTCGCAATTTGGGTGGGACCAAGTGGAGCCCGCGCATACGGATTGCCAGCGCAGATGTTGGCAGTAGCTGACGTGACAGCAATGGCACCTGGCGCACGCATTGGGCGCACCGGCGCAATGTTGTCTGTGAACGGCAGTCAAGTGACGTTTGGTGGTGCAGATGAAAAACTGCAAGCAGGTTCTTTAGGTTTTCTTGATGCACGTGAGCAAGAAGTTCTGAAGTTCTCTACTGACGATCGTGGTGTTCCTGTTTTACGCAACATGTTGTATGCACTTGACGGACTTAATGTTCGTTCCGTCACCCTTAACACCGTATCTGATGCATTAGATGCAAAAGGGCAAGTCACGCGTGAAGCAACCACAGTTCGCTTCTTCAAACTGGGTCTTATGCCGCGCTTGTTACACACCGTTGCTAGCCCACCATCAGCACTTCTTCTGTTCACGATCGGGCTTGCATTGTTACTGTTTGAGTTCTTTACTGCTGGCATTGGTATCGCTGCCTTTGTTGGTGCTGTATGTCTGATACTTGGATGTATGGGAATTGGCGCTCTGCCGATGAGTGGTATTGGCATTGCATTTTTGCTTGCGGCGTTTATTGCGTTTGCGGTTGACGTACAAGTGGGTGTTCCACGAGTTTGGACAGGAGTCGGCCTCGTGTTGTACATAATTGGTGCGTTCACCATGTTCAAAGATGTCGACGGAATCACCATGCGACCCGGTTGGCTGTCGCTCTCTGTGTGCATCATCAGCGTTGCACTGTCGTTCATTGTGGGTATGCCTTCGATGGTGCGCACACGCTTTGCAACGCCAACTATCGGTCGCGAGAATCTTCTCGGCACAGTTGGCATTGCAGTGGGCGCTGTGAACCCAGAAGGAACCGTTTTGGTGGATGGTGCTAAGTGGCATGCACGTACCAACCGCGCGACGCCATTAGCCGATAACGACCAAATGCGAGTCGTTGCTATCGATGGCATCACATTGCAAGTGGAGCCACTTGAAGGCGCAGCGAAGGATTATCGCGAAGCCCGGTCAAAAAGCTAAGAGATGTTCCTGCTGATCGTTTCGCTTGTCGTGGTGCTGCCACTGATTGAGTTGTACATCATTGTTCAAGTCGGCCAACAAGTGGGTTTGCTGCCTACCGTTGCGTTACTCATTGCTATTTCAGCGGTTGGCACATCCTTGGTGAAACGCGAAGGCATGCGCGTCTACAAAGACTTCACGGCGGCCATTCAGCGTGGGGAAGAACCATCAACGCAAATTGTTCATGGGGTATGCATCTTGGTGGCCGGCGTGTTTCTGTTTGCACCAGGGTTTATCTCTGACGCACTTGCCATCACCCTCTTGTTACCACCAACGCGAGCATTGGCTACCAAGTTGGTACTGCGCAGAAGTCGTTCAAAAATCACAGTGATACGCGCAACACACTCGGGACCTATCGTGGAGACCAAGGGAACATTGGCGTCATCTTTTGATGTCATCGATGTTGATCCGCTTGAGGGGGAGAAATAGCAATGAGCAACGCACCACAGAACAGTGACGAGCCATTTGACCCGCGGACCGTGCCCGTCAAGCCTGCAGCGACCGTTCTTCTGATTCGTGATGCTGTGGCGGGTGGCATTGAAGTCTTCATGTTGCGCCGTACTTTCTCTGCCGCCTTCGCTAGCGGAATGTTTGTGTTCCCCGGTGGCAAAGTGGACGATGTTGATGGCATTGAAGAGATTGCAGAAATCTGTGACGGACTGACAGATGCGCATGCCAGTTCATTGTTGGGTCTTGCCAACGGTGGTCTTGCTTATTGGGTGGCATGCATTCGTGAATGTTTCGAAGAAGCCGGTGTATTGCTAGCGCGTCATGAAGACACTGGTGATGTTGTTCGTTTTGATGCCCCAGAAGTTGAGGCACGTTTCAATCATGAACGCCACAACATTCACGACGGCTCGGTAGCACTGCTTGATCTGTGCGTGGCAGAAGGCTTGCGTTTGACTACAGATGACATTCACTATGTCAGCCACTGGATTACACCAATGGGCGAAAAGCGTCGCTTTGATACTCGGTTCTTCATTGCCCGCGCACCTGCTGCTCAAGTGCCGCTTCATGACGATGGCGAAACTATTGAAAGTTTCTGGATCAGTCCTCAAGAAGCCATGCGTCGTGCCCACGATAAAGATCTCATGTTGATGCCTCCAACTAGGGCAAACATTGAGTTCATACTTCCCCATGCAACAACAGATGAAGTGATGGCAGCAGCGGCAAAAGTCGGCACTCCACAGACCATTTTGCCGAAAATCAAGATCGACTCTGATGGTCGAGTAATTGGTATTGCTATGCCTGGAGATTCTGACTACGACGTACTGTGACCACGACATCTTCGTCGCGTGCAGAACAACCAGCCATGTCTTCCACTTCGGGAGTCTCAGCAATGATGTGTGCTGCAATCGCAGTAAAGATACGTGCAGCCTCAGATGAAGAAGTGAGTACTAGCGGTTCCCCGTTGTCTCCACCAGCAGCAACTGCTGGCTCAATCGGAATTTGACCAAGAAGTTCAACACCAACTTCATCAGCGAGAGCTTGTCCGCCACCTGTGCCAAACAATGCATACGACTCACCGTGATCACATGTGAACTCGCTCATGTTTTCAATAACACCAGCAACACGCAAAAAGCTTCTGCGTGCCATATCAGCTGCGCGAATCGCAACCTTCTGTGCAGAGACTGCAGGAGTTGTGACAATTAGTAAGTCTGTGCGCGGCAACATGCGCGCAAGCCCCATTTGTACGTCGCCTGTTCCCGGCGGCATATCAATCAACAAGTAATCAAGATGACCCCAATTGACATCATTCAGAAATTGCTCGACAGCTTTTGTGAGCATCAGGCCACGCCACATCAGCGCAGTGCCTTCGTCTTCCACCAACATTCCGGTTGACACGACTTTCAGTAATCCGTTTCCAATAACTCGTTCATTCGGAATAATCATTGGCTTGTCGTGACCAGGAACAGTTGCTGCTTCTAAACGGTCTGGCATACCCAACATGCGGGGGATAGAGAATCCCCAAATGTCGGCATCAAGAACTCCGACAGTTTTCCCTGCTGCTGCAAGTGCAGCTGCCAAGTTCACAGTGACAGAAGATTTACCGACTCCGCCTTTGCCACTTGCAATTGCAAGGACACGTGCAGACAATGGCACGGCAGTATCGGTGGCATTTTCACGCGCATTCCACCTGGCGCGTGACATGACTTCTGTGCGTTCCTCGGGCGTCATCTCGCCCCAGTCGATCTTTACTTTGGTGACCCAGGGGTGCACTTCAAGGCGAGAACGGATGTCTTTTTGAATCTGGGCGCGCAATGGGCAGCCCCGAATCGTGAGCTTCACGCCAATAGTGACGACGCCATCGGCCATGGTGATGGCCCCGGCCATGCCTAAATCGACGATGTTGTCGCCCAATTCGGGGTCAATGACAGCACGAAGCAGGTTTTGGACCTCTTCAATGGAGGGCGCTGCAACGGCTCTCTTGCTCACATAATTAATCCTACTGGCGTATTGTTAATGCCATCCCCTGTGCCTATTATTGGGTAGGTACAGGAACCCGCTTCGAAAGGTCCACCATGATCACTCTCACAGACAATGCAGCAAGCAAAGTAGCCCAGCTTCTCGAGGCAGAGGGCGCATCAGAGATGGCGCTTCGCGTCGCAGTGAAGTCTGGCGGCTGCTCAGGTTATTCATACGACATGTACTTCGATGGCGACATTGCTACCGACGACATCACACTCACATTTGGTGCAGTGCGCGTTGTTGTTGACCCAGCATCAGCTCCCATGCTTGAAGGCGCAAGCCTTGACTACAAAGATGGTCTGAACGAACAAGGTTTCGCAATCACAAATCCAACTGCAACACGCTCATGCGGTTGCGGTAAGTCGTTTAGCTAATTCCCGCAGCAGCTAACGCGCTGCTTATTTCAGTTACGTCAAACACTGCGTCAAGCCTGTTTACCAGCATACCTTTTGCATCAGTGATGTAGATCAATGGCTCGTATGCCAACTTGTACGCCAGCACTGCCGGCGCAACAATTGTTGCAGTTTTATCTATGTAGACATCGGCGTGTACAAAAATTGCGGCGTCGCCAATTGTTTTAGATAAATCAATAAGGGCTTCAAGGCCAGGCGCGCATGTTCCCGTTTCGCAATACGCGGGTGTACCAATTAAATACACGACTGGTTTGCCGCTTTTCAACGCTTCGGTCAACGTCACAGTGTGGAATGGGCAAGTGCCTTCGGGGCGCGTGCAGATTGGGTCAACGCCACGGCTGTTATCAGTTGTTGGAGTGTCGTACGGAGGAAGTGGATCTCCGACCAATGGACTCAACACGTTTTCGCGTTCTTCAACTTGAAACGACATCTCTGACTCGGGAGCCACGTCGAGTATCAAAAGGTAGACACCAACTTTTTGCACATCAATAATGAATGGCCAATATGGAGTTGGCATATTCGTGTCATGTTTGTCGGCAGTCACAGACGCAATAACAACATCACCTGATGCTGTGTCAATGACTTTCCCAGTCAAGGTTTGGGGCAACTTCACTTTCCCATCAGTTGTTAACACCCCAGACGTGTCGGCTAATGAAATAGGAAGACGAATTGAACCAGGCACTAAACCACTTGTCGGAAATCGCTTGACTACTTGCAAAGTGCCTGAGATGCCATCGATGGCGCCTGAACTCGAGGATGACGATGAACCCCCACATGCGGCAACTAAACCGCCAAGGCCTAGTGAAGTGGAAAGGGCCAGAAATCGGCGGCGGCTATATGCAGGGAAGGGGGTCATAAGATTCAATCGTACTCACTCGATGCCGTGGCGTAAGGTTGGGTCTATGTCAGCAGCACCGCAGCCCCCCTATACCCCCGTTGTTCGCGCAGGCGACTGGATCATCGTGTCCGGCCAGCTCGGAATGAAAGACGGAGCAATTGTTGAAGGTGGAGTGCTTGCACAGACCAACCAGGCAATTGTGAACCTGAAAGCTCAACTTGCTTCCATGGGCGCAAGCATCAATGACATTTCTAAGACGCTTTGCTTCCTTACCGACATGGATACGTTTGCAACTTTCAATGAGGCATACGCAAAAGGATTCGGCACAGCACGTCCTGCACGTAGCACCATTGGTGTTGCATCGCTACCATTTGGTGGAGCAGTCGAAATCGAAGCATGGGCGTTCAAGCCCGAATCGAAAGGTAAGTAAGCCATGCCAGGCCCCATCATT
>CAMDVC010000051.1 GCA_945878785.1 Bifidobacterium breve
GGCAAACAAATACCTATGTTTTCCATGACAGGTTCAACGATGAAACAGGCCACATCATTTCTCGACAATGCACGTTCCAATGCCTCGGCATCATTGAACGGGATCACGATTGTGTCGCGCACGACACCATCGGTGACACCCGCACTCGACGGCACAGACAATGGATTGTCTGCTGGCCCTGCAAAACGAAGATCAGGCTTTTGTGAAACCATGACAACATCATGATGTCCGTGATAACCACCTTCAACTTTGACGATTTTGTCGCGACCAGTAACACCGCGCGCAACCCGAATGGCGTCCATGGTTGATTCAGTTCCGGAGTTCGTGAATCGCCACATGGGCAAACCAAAACGATCGCGTAACAGCTCTGCAACTTCTGCAGTTATTTCAGCTGGCGAAACAAACAATGTTCCACTGTCGAGTTGAGTCTCGATTGTCTTTCGAACAAGTGGGTTCACATGACCAGAAAAGAGCGCACCAAAGCCCATGCTGAAGTCAATAAGTTTGTTTCCGTCAACGTCAGTCATCCAGGCACCTTGTGCCTTGGCGATAACGATTGGATGTGGGTCATACGCCTGCAAACTTGATGGCACACCGAGGGGAAGCACCTTCTTTGCCCTCGCGTTGGCCGCCTGGGAACCAGGCGTTTTTTCGACGTATGTACGCAACTCACGTTGCGTAATTTGCTTGGCTCTGTCTGCCAAGTTGTGGTGCAACGTGGGATTCGTTGCTGACATTGGTATCACCCCGATTAGCGGTTACGCCCATACTACTCGCCTTTTTCAGGGGCGACGAGCACGGCTTGATTGTCCAATGAAGTTGGGACTGTGCGCTTGACATGGCACACTTGTTACACGCATGGTGGGCGTAGCTCAGTTGGTTAGAGCGCTAGGTTGTGGTCCTAGAGGCCGGGGGTTCGAATCCCCTCGTTCACCCCAAATCGTGGGCCGGTATCACTTTTGATACCGGCGGCACGAAATCCTCATAGGGGAACATTTGGCCTTGTCGCCTAGTGTTGACCGTCGTAACGCGCCTTTAGCTCAGCTGGTAGAGCAACGGACTCTTAATCCGCAGGTCCTGGGTTCGATCCCCAGAGGGCGCACCACTTTCATCGGAGATTCTCATGGCTGTACTTGAAGTAGAAACATTCACCCTAGTAGCAGGAGTCGATGCGGCCGCATTTCGTGCCCTTGACGAACAGATGCAGGAATGGTGTTACGTAAATCGCCCAGGTCTTGCACGACGCACCACCGCTCGCGCAGAAAACGGTACGTATGCCGTGATCACTCTGTTTGGCGAAGCCTCACAAGCTGACAGCACGTACTACAGAAATACTGATGCTGTTGTTTCTGCTTGGAGTGCTGCAATTACTGAATCAAGCCGCAGTGTTGCGGTGTATTCATTGCTGTAATTACTGCTGCACCAACGTAATTGGGTTGCCTTCAGGGTCTTCGATGCCTGCAATTAATGCACGGCCGGGAATCTGAAACGGTTCCGATGTCAACGTGCCACCTAGTGACACTGCCATCGCGCGTGATGCTTCAACGTTTTTTACCTGAATAAAGAGCGTGACTCCACCACGAGTGCCTTGACTCATGTGGCCACCGATGCCATTTTCTGGGCCACCAATGCCTGTAGGAATCTGGCGAAGAAAACCTTCACTGATATCCCAATTAAACATCTGGCGATAAAACGGTTCAAGCACATCAATATTCAGTGCTTCAATCTGAAAATACACAACCGGGCGTGCCCATTCGTTCGTCATTTTGTTCTCCTATCGGCTGAAGGCTGCGACCACTTCAACGTGGTGCGTCTCTGGGAAAATGTCTAACACTTCTACTTCGCCAAGCTTGTAGCCGGCGTCGCAGAGGTACTTTGCGTCGCGTGCACCGGCAACAGGGTCACAACTGACCAGGATGATGGTGTGTGCATCAGTCGCGATAACCGATGCTGCACCCATTTTGCCAAGTCCATGGCGTGATGGGTCTGCGATGACTACATCTGCCTCCATGGCATCCCACTGATCCATGTTTGCTTGCTCGATAGTGGCTGCACATTCAGCCAAGTTGCGTACTGCGTCTTTGCAAGCAGATTCAGAGGACTCAACCAGCATCAATTCGTCGAAACGCTGCGAAAACGCGAGGCTGAAAAGGCCAATTCCACCGTATGCATCAACCATGTATCCGCCTTCGATGCCAAGTTTGTCGAGACGACGCGATACAGAATCGATAATGAGTTCTGCTGCTTCAGGCGATGACTGAAAAAACGAGCCCATTGACACTTTGTATGTGTGCTCGCCGACTATTTCAGAAATAGATGCGCGCTCGCCTGTTTTCAAACCAGCAGGAAGTCCGTTTGCAAGCTTGCCTTCATGACACCACACGCCGATGTTGTTCGTGCGAGCACCAACACGAATGGTGACCTCACCAGCGCCTTCAAGAACAGGGTTCGCAATGAAGTCATTAATGAGTGGGTGGGCAATCATGCAATTGGTGACAGGAACAATGTCGTGTGAATCATGGGCACGAAATCCGATAATGCCATCGTCGCCGGAAACCATGCGCACTGTGGTGCGACGAGCATCGTCAGTAAGTCGACGTAATTGCGAATCAATCTCCATGCGGGCGGTACGGGCATACGCCTCGGCCACGATGGCGAGTTTTGCTTGGCCTTGAATGCGTCGTTCGATGTGTTGGAAATCGCAACCACCGCAACCTTCAGCCACGTGAGGGCACGGCGGAACGCGACGATTGGCCGATGGCTCAAGAACTGAGATCAATTGACCACGGCCAAAGTCTTTCTTTTCCTCGGACAATGAGATCTCAACTAGTTCGCCGGCAAGGACGCCTGGAACGAATACAACGCGGCCATCTTCAAGGCGGGTAATGCCTTCGCCGCCTGCGACGAGCTTTTCAATACGTACAGAATGGGGTGTTGTCACCGTGACAGGCTACGGCGCAAGTCCGAGTGAAAGTCGTTTCGCTAGTGTGAGAGGCGTGACATTGCCTGTTCTTATTGCCCCATCAGTCCTTCCCGCCGATTTTTCCAAGATCGGCGAAGAGGTTCGTGCTCTCGACGAGGCCGGCGTTGACATTATTCAATGGGACGTGATGGACGGCCAGTTCGTGCCAAACCTCACCTTCGGACCAGATGTCATTGCGTCTGCCCGTTCGTACAGCACGAAGCCTTTCGAGGCTCACCTGATGGTGCTGACTCCGGATGTAATGGCGCAGCGGTACGTAGAAGCAGGATGTCAGCGCCTCATCGTTCATGCAGAAGCATGCACACACTTGCATCGCACATTGGAGAACATTCGCGGCATGGGCGCAACAGCAGCTGTTGCACTGAACCCACACACGCCAGCAAGTACAGTTGAGAATGTTCTTGACCTTGTTGACATGGTGTTAGTTATGACTGTGAACCCAGGCTTTGGTGGCCAGAGCTACATCAAAACAATGGAGCCAAAGATTCGCCAAGTGCGCGACATGATTACAGCGCGTGGTCTCGGCGACTCTGTGCATGTTGAAGTTGACGGTGGCATCTCGCCCACCACAATTGCAGGTGCTGCGAAAGCCGGAGCAAACGTTTTGATTGCTGGCAGTGCGTTGTATCGCGACCCGAAGGGTCTTGCCCACGCTGTCACCGAACTGCGTGCATTAGCAACTGCAGCATTTACTGCATAACTACTTTTTAGCGACGCATTCCGCGACGGAACCACACAAGGGCCAAGAGCGCTAGAAAAACAAGCAGCGTCGGCAGAACCAACGCGACCAACAATCGCACTGGTTGGTCAAAGATTGTGACGAATAGACCGGAGTCAATACTGGTGCCGTCACTATGTAAAGTGCGGGCAGCAGCATCAAACTTTGGGCACCGAACATTCGAGCCTGCTACTTCGGCGCCACCAAATAGCTCATTTGAGTCACGAATAGTTGACGACAGTTTCGAAGTCACGCTGTCGAGAGCCACGCCGACAATGTATGTCTGGTTCTTTTTCAGATACTTCACGTCGCGCCCGTAGCGCACTTCTACAGAATTGCCATTGATGTAGCCGTCGAGAGTTCCAGCACGCACTTGCGTTACCGAGAACACAGCAGCCACCGGATCAAGAGATGCAACGGCCCCAATGAAGACTGCCTGAGCGACTGGAGGCAATGCACAACCTTCAGGCACAGTAGTAACCGCAGTCGGCACCGTGGTTGTGGTTGAAGTTGTCGTAGAACTTGTGCTGGTCGAGGTTGTGCTGACGATGGCAGTGGGCACTTCTGTGGTCGTCGTGGTCGTTTCGGCGCTCACCAATGCAGGCGCGCCAATGCCAAGAAACACCACCACAAGAGCGGTGGCAATGATGGAACGACGCATTGTCTCCACGCTACTCACCGAGAGTCCGTGCAGAACGGCGGTTGTGCAGCGATACTGAACGAATGGGATTTAATCCGACACGCAAACAAGTGGCCCGCAAAAGCGATGTGTGGTTTGTGGCAATGGCCATCTGTGTTGCATTCGTACTCGTGGCATGGGCATTTCTCGGGTAACCACCATGGCTCGTGATATTTGGAAGGATCTTTACGGCGAGGTTGATACGCGTCGTATTCAACCATATGAAGCGCTGAAGGAATATGTGTGCCCCGGATGTAACCAAGACATTCCCGAAGGCGTGGGACACACCGTTGCAGTGCCACGCGATGCGCCTGACTTACGGCGCCATTGGCATCATGCATGCTGGCAACGACGTGACACTGGCGCTACTCGTTGATTCAGAAAATGTTTTCGAACATTTCTAATTGAGTGCCTAGCACCGCCGCTACATCGAATCGAACATGAAGTCCTGATTCTTCGAGCGTGCGGACAAATGCAAAACCTGCTCGCCGCACACGTTGCTGTTTTAGTTCTGTCATCGCTTCTAATGGCGAACCGAAATTGTTCGTAGCGCGAGCCTTCACTTCACACACTGCAATGAGATTTCCGAATCTGGCGACAACGTCAAGTTCTCCACCACGCATGGTCCAATTGCGCGCAATTACCGTGAACCCATGCGCAACATACCAATCGGCTGCGCGTTGTTCTGCCCACCGCGCTCGGGCCAGGCGAATTGTTGCTAAATCTCGTTCGGATTTATCAGAACGGTTGACGGCAGTTCTTCCACGTTGACGTCTTTGAAACTCAGCACCCGTACTGTGGGGATGAATCGGGTCTTGCGGTACATATCCCATACCCATGCGTCGGTCATTTCCACTTCGATTAGCGGCCGCGCGCTGTCGCCGGTGACTTTCACCTTGACTTCGTTGGCCAAATAAAACCGGCGTTCTGTCTCGACGGCATATTTGAACATGCCGACGACGTCTTGGTATTCCTGGGCGAGTTTGTACTCGCGGTCCGCTTCAAAGTTGTCGAGATCATCGGTATTCATAAATGATGTCCGCGTCTCTTGAGGCGAGAGGCTTACGCCTCGCGCTTCTCACGAATCTTGGAAGCCTTACCAACGCGATCACGGAGGTAGTACAACTTCGCGCGACGAACATCACCGCGACGAATTACCTCGATCTTTGCTACTGAAGGAGCATGCATAGGGAAGGTGCGCTCGACGCCAACGCCGTAGCTGACTTTACGAACTGTGTAGGTCTCTGAAATTCCGGAACCTTGGATACGAAGGATGTTTCCCTGAAAGATCTGAACGCGCTCTTTACCTGACTCGATAACGCGTACATGGACTTTGACTTCATCTCCTGGGCCAAAGCTTGGGATGTCGTCACGCTTATTTTGGTTGTCAACGATGTCTGTGATCTTCATGATTGCGTGCTTTCAAACTGTGATGTGTGCGGGTGACCGAAAGAAAAGGTCAGTCCGTAGGGAACATTGAAGGATACGAGGCAAAGGCCATCCCTTCCAACAAGGCGACTTCATCTTTCGTCAGCCCGCCACGGGCTTCGATGAGATCGGGGCGCTGTTGCAGGGTGCGCCAGAGGGCTTGGGCCTGCCTCCAGGTAGCCACACGGCCATGATCTCCCCCACGAAGGACCTCAGGAACCTCAAAACCCCGGAACTCGCCAGGGCGGGTGTACTGGGGCTCTTCTAACAGTCCGTCTGCTCCGAAGCTCTCAGTGACAGGCGAAACTGCGTTACCCATGACACCAGGAATCAAGCGTGTCACAGCTTCAATGATGAGACAGGCAGCAACTTCCCCACCGGCCAGCACAACATCGCCAACAGAAATTTCATGGTCGACAAGGTGCTCACGCACGCGTTGATCGACGCCTTCATACCGGCCACACAACATGCTGAAACCACCTGAGGCGGCCAAGGTCTGTGCCATCTGCTGATTGAACTGCTGACCGCCAGGGCCGAGAAGCAACAACGGACGCGCTGGCTGCACTGCTTCCACCGCTGCGAAAATTGGTTCAGGACGCATCAGCATTCCGGCGCCGCCACCGAACGGATTGTCGTCGACGGTTTTGTGAACATCTGTTGCGAAATCGCGAATGTTGTGGGTGCGCACGTCAATAGCGCCAGTTTCACGAGCACGGCCTAACAGACTGTGGGTGCAGAATCCGTCGACAATGTCGGGAAAAATAGAAAAGACATCAATACGCATCTCTTAGGACGCTACCTATTCTTCGTCGTTAGATGTGTCAGATAACAGAGCTTCGCGCAGACCTTCTGGCGGGTTGATGACCGTGACGCCATCAATACATGACTCCACAAAGGGAATAGGCACAAGAACGCCTGATGCCAGTTCTAACAAGTCGTGAGCTGGGTTATGAAGAACGCCGATGCAAGTACCCCAAGAAGTGCCGGCCATATCAACAACGTCAGAGCCAATGAGCTGGTGCACCCACAAACCCTCAGCACCTTCAATTGGTTCTGCATAGAGATATTTGTTCGTGAGTTTTTCAACTGCATTGCGATCATCAATGCCCTCGAAATGAACAACCCAACGATCTTGTTGCGGACGAACCGTTGCAATGGTCAACGTTCGTTGCGCGCCGCCTTCAACAATGATGAGTTCAGAACCGACGGAACGACGTTGTTCTAAATCAGAAGTAAGAGAAAGAAAGACATCACCACGTACGCCGTGGGGCTTTCCGATGCGACCGACCTCTAAAAGGCCTTCAGGCGCGGAGTTGTGGAGCAAATTGCTCAGGCGTCGACAAAGTCGACGTCGACATCAACATCGTCGTTTGTTGCCGCTGCGCGGACAACTGTGCGAATGCTCTGTGCTGTACGGCCGCGACGGCCGATAACGCGACCAAGATCGCCAGGACCAACACGAACCTCGAGAAGGATCTTGTCGCCTTTGCCAGGACCAGAAGTGACGTTCACTGCATCTGCATCATCAACAATGCTGCGCACGATATGTGCGAGTACCGCTGTTGCGATAGGAGCTTCGAGAGTGTTTGCGTCGTCGAAATCAGACACGAGATTACTTAGCTCGTGCGGCGGTGAACTGTGCCCACGCCCCACTGATTTCAAGAAGTTTGCGAACGCGCTCTGTTGGCTGTGCGCCTTCCATGAGCCACTTGACAGCTTTGTCGTTGTCAATCGTGATTGTTGATGGTTCGGTGCGTGGGTTGTACTGACCGAGGATCTCGATGAAGCGGCCATCACGGGCGCGACGAGAATCGGCCGCGATAACGCGGTACTGAGGTTGTTTGGTCTTGCCAACTCGTGTTAGGCGCAATTTCACTGCCATGGTGCGATTTTCTCCTGAAAGGACCCAGTTCGGGACTAGGTAAGGCTAGCGGTGCAAAGCCCGACTCCCCAACGAAATACTTACTTTGAAAACGGAGGAAATTGGCCGGGGCCACCAGCGCCTGGCATGCCCGGGAACCCACCAGGACCACCTGCACCACCAAACATGTCGCCGAGCTCGCGCATGGCTTGGCGGGTACTGACTTTGTTCTTTCCCTTGCCCTGCTTACCTTGTGGCTTTGCGAGGCCGCCCATCTTCTTCATCATCTTTTGCATTTCAGTGAACTGCTTGATGAGTTTGTTGACGTCTGC
>CAMDVC010000052.1 GCA_945878785.1 Bifidobacterium breve
TTGGTGCGTGGATGGATCCGGATAACTTCAATCCGAATTACCTGATGCGCAGTCAACATCTCATGCCAAAGTCAGGCGACAAGCAAGAGTGGAAGCACGATCAGAATTACTCGCTGGAAAAAGACTTATTACCAGCCGTCAACCTCGAAGATGGTTGTCTCGTTTACGAGTAATTGATCTCTTGCGGTCGACGCCTGAATCATCGGCAGACATCGTGATCCCCTGCACACCTGCTTGGACGGTTCGACAATTGGCTGCGCATCTTGTGGGGATCCCTGAAGATATTTTGGTTGGACGCATAGCAAGAATTATTGAAGTGTTGCCCACACTGGCTGATGATCTGATGCATCTGTGAATCCATCGATGGAGGCGTTGACTGTTTCAAAGTGTGGAGAAACAAAAATAAAGTCGATGCGCAAATCCCGGTCGGTGCCTTGTTCGGGGTTTTTCTTAAAGGTCGAAGTGGATGCTGCAGTTGCTGGTGAAAGCGACCACGTGTCGGAAAATCCAGCGTCCGTGACAAGCTTGATTACGTGTGATTCTGGCTCGTCATTAAAATCTCCGGTCAGAATGATTTCTTTGGGCATTAGAGGAACAATGTCGTTCATCTGCCAGTGTTCACGGTACTCATCATCGCCCTCATCACCGTTCCATGCACCACCCTCAATGGTTGCGGCAGCACACTGTTTGAGGAGCGACTGGATTTGTGTAATTCGGTTTGTCTCGGTCACATCGGTGAGGTGAAGGTTGATGACACGAATCTGTTTATCGGGGGTAGCGATGACGGCTTCAAGAGCAACGCTCCACATATTCATATTGATTCCAGTCTCATCTTTTGGCAAATGAATAACACGTGATGACAGGATTGGGAATCGGCTTGCGATCATTTGTCCGCCTTGGCGACGGAGATTCTTAATCGAACCGTCTGACTGAACAACGCTCGCATCTACATCGATAGAGGGACCGAAAACGCAATACCTATCGGGGAGCAATTGCTGGATTTCGGCAAATTGGTCGGCCATGTGTGTGCGCCTCCAATTGCGATCAATCTCTTGAAGGCAGATGATGTCGGCATCGCGAATTCGCTCTATTGAGCGACCAAGGTTGTAGCGGCAGTCGGCACCTAATGAATACTGGATGTTGTAGGAGACAACAGAAAGCAAACTCACAAATGACAGCATAATAAGCCTTTAGCATTGGGTGAATGAACAAGAAAACAATTCTTCGGGTATGCATGATGGCATTGTTCTGCGGGTCAGCAGTGCTGGCTTCGTGCGGTCGGACCACAACCACCTCAGGAGTGTTGCGGGTTGCGAACGATGCTGGGTTTGGTGGCGCTGAGACAATGGATCCATACGATGGCAATAGAACTTGGCCAACCATCAACATGGTGTTTGATCGTCTCATTGGAGTTGATAAAGATTTCTCACCGATTTCAGAACTTGCTCTCAAGTGGTCTTCCAATGATGATTTGTCGGAATGGACTCTTGCGCTTCGCGAGGGCGTGAAGTTTCACGATGGCAGCGATTTCAATGCCGACGATGTCGTGTATTCAATCAATCGCATGATTGATCCAAAGTTTGACTCTCCTGTGCGTGCGGTACTTGGGGTAATCAAGGCTGTCAAGGCAATCGATGATTACACGGTCAAGCTTTCCTTGACCACAGGAGAAGCCGACCTTCCTTCGTTACTTGCCGACTATCGCGCATTGATGACACCAGTCGACTCACAGGCAACAATTGGAAAGACACCAATCGGCACGGGACCGTTCAAGATGGAGACATTTGACCCCGAAGGGACAACCGTTCTTGTTGCCAACGAAAACTATTTCCTTGGCAAGCCTCAGTTGAGCAAAATAGAAATCATCACGTTTGCAGACTCGCAATCGGCTGCGCAAGCACTCTCAGGTGACCAGGTGGATCTGTTGTTGTCTATTGATGGTAAGTCGTCGTCAATCTTTGGAGACTCTGCCAAATTTACGCTGCAAACAATTCCGTCTGGCGACTGGAATGCAATAGATTTTCGAGTTGACAGAAAGCCGTTTGACGACGTGCGGGTGCGAAAAGCATTGCGCATAGCGGCAGATCGTCAAATAATCACCGACACTGTGTTGGGGGTTGGCGGCGGAGTTGTTGCATGCGACACTCCTGTTTGGACTGCAGACCCATATCGGTGGGACGGGCCATGCGCGAAGGACACCGAGGGAGCCAAAGCATTGCTAGCTGAGGCCGGATACCCGGACGGAATTGATATTGATATCCACACGAGCGATGTAGAAGTACACATGGTTGAACTTGTTGAGGCATATCAGCAACAAGTCAAGGATGCTGGTATCCGCGTGACGATCAAGATGGCTGACGCGAGCGGATTTTGGGATGACGTGTGGATGAAAGAGTCAGCGTTTGTTGACAGCTGGGGTCAGCGTCCCGCTGCCCAAGTACTCAATGAGGTTTATCGCAGCACTGCTGCGTGGAATCCGACTGGCCAAGTTGATAAAGCTCTTGACGCAATGCTTGATGATGCCAGATCAACTCTAGATTTGGGACAACGCAAGCAAAAGTACGCTGCAATTCAAGAGCATCTATTCGAGAATTCTGGAATCTTTCTGCCGTATCACAAGACTCTGACGCGAGTGATGAGCAGCAAAGTTCGGGGAATTAATCCCATCGTGATTGACGCAGTTCGATGGGAGAAGATTAGCGTTTCGTGATACATGCATGAAAAATTTGACACGTCGAGCCCTGTTCACCTTTGGCGCATTTGCGTCGCTTGCTGTCTTATCGTTTCTTGGAATTGATGCACTACCGGGAGATGGCTGTACTGCATTGCATGGCCGATTTGCCACACCGGCCAAGATTGCCGAATGTCGCGAGGAGCATCGGCTGAATGATTCAGTAGTTGTTCGTCTCGGCAACTGGGCCAACGACGCAGTACACGGAGATCTTGGCTATTCGATCAAGCGTGACGATCAGGTTGCACAAATCGTTTTACCACGAATACGAAACACCGCCATGTTGGCTGTAGTCGCTGGGCTCATGGCGTTTCCTAGCGCGATTGTGGCGGGCTTACTGATTGGTCGTTATCCGCAAAGTCGTGTCGGAAGAATAATCAATACTCTGGGGCTAGTTGCGATGACACTTCCAGAGTTTGTTATCGCCACCATTTTATGGCTGGTCTTTTCCATTTGGATTCCAATATTTCCGGGTGTGACGGTGGTACCGAGCAATGCAACAATCTTGGAGCTCTTGCCACACATTTGGATGCCTGCTCTAACGCTTGCGGCAGTAGTGTTTGCACACTCAATGCGCACAATGAAAGCAGGAGTAACAACGGTTAAGTTGATGCCTTTTGTAGAAAGTGCCCGTCTTCGAGGAACAGGAGAGCGGGTCACGTTACTGCGCCATATTTTGCCAGCAGCGTTGCCCCCTGTAGTAAACACGATTGCAGTAGATGCAGCATGGCTTCTTACCGGAACCTTTGTGACCGAGGCCGTATTTAACTACCGCGGATTGGGCAGATTGGCGATTGATGCGATTTCAGATCGTGACACGGCCGTCATCTTGCCGATTGTGTTGTTCGGACTTGGCGTGTACCTCACTATGTCGCTCATTGCTGACATGTTGGTACGGCTTCTTGACCCACGGCTGAGGCAGCGCTCATGAACAGTTCGTCACAGCGCCGGTTGATTCGAATTCGGATAATTGTCTATTGCGTCCTTGGGTTCCACGCAATCGTTGCCCTCATTGCGCCTCTATTGCCGCTCACACCTACAGACGAGCAAGACTCCGGCGCGATGTTGCAGGGATTTTCAGCGACTCACTGGCTGGGCACAGATGCGTTGGGTCGAGATATCTTGAGTCGTGTACTCCACGGAGGTCGACCATCGCTCATTATTGCAGTGTTAGCGACACTCCTCTCTGCAATCATTGGCGTTGCACTTGGCTCACTTGCTGCATTGGCTGGCAGTTGGATTGATGAAGCATTAGCAAGATTTATCGACTTCTTGTTGGCAGTACCAACATTGATTTTACTTTTGTTGATCGCAAGCTTTTTCGGACACGATCCATTCATCTTGAGTGTCACTCTTGGTTTGATGTATGCCGCTCCCATTGCGCGAGTCGCACGTGGAAGCACCCAAGTATTACTAGCGCGTGACTTCGTGCGAGTTGCAAGATTACAGGGCGGTAGTGGCATAAATCTGGTGTTTGGTGAGGTGTTGCCCAACGTGTGGCGAGTGGTATTGACCGAGATAGCAATGCAGTTCACTTGGATTATTCTGGCGTTCAGTTCACTTTCATTTCTGGGACTCGGCGCAAGCCCTCCAACGCCCGAATGGGGATTAATGATTGCCGAGGCGCGCTCGTATATGACAATTAATCCGCTCTCAGTCATCGCCCCAATAGTGATGCTTGGCTCACTTGTCTTGGCTGTACAGGCACTGGTAGATCGCGAATGAATACCATCTTGCAGTTTGACCAGGTGTGTGTCGAGGCTCGAGATCGTCATCGAGATATGACGCCAATTCTTCAATCAGTTAATTTGAGAGTCGAAATGGGTGAGAAGCTCGGCATCGTCGGCGGATCTGGGAGTGGAAAATCGACCCTGTTGCGCATAGCAGCAGGGGTGTTGTCGCCAGGATTGCATCATACGTCTGGCAAAGTCTCAACGGCAGGGGTAAACATGCTGGCTGTCGACCCCAAAGTTCGTCAGCAAATGTACGGCAGTACAGTCGCGCTCGTTGCGCAATCATTGGGTGAGGCTCTCACGTCTCACTTGACCATTCGAGCACATTTCCATGACACGCTCGGTCATGACGTCAACGATGAAACCATTTTGTCGTCACTCGGTGATGCTGGTTTGGACGGAGTTAAATATCTACAACGTTTCCCGCATCAGATTTCTGGAGGTGAGCGACAGCGCATTTTGCTCGCTCTTGCTCTCGTTCGGTCACCTTCCTTGTTGTTGCTTGATGAGCCAACCTCGGCCCTAGACGTAGGGACAGCAGCAGATGTATTGGCAACGATTATCAAATTGCAAGAGTTGAGAGGATTTGCGCTGATCTGTGTGAGCCACGACCTTGGGGTCGTTGGGCGAGTCTCTGATCAAGTGGTGGTGATGAATCGTGGTCAAATCGTGGAACATGGTTTGACAGAACGTGTTCTTGCGACTCCATCTGATTCGTACACACAGTCACTACTCGCATCTATACCGCGCCTGCATGTGCGAATGCGCACACCACAACTGAGTGTGCAGCCACCGGTCGTTATTGTGCACGAGCTCACCGTTATCAGAAACGGATCTACGCGTGCACTTGACTCAGTCAGCTTGAAGGTCGGAAAAGGTGAAGTTGTTGGAGTCATCGGCGAATCAGGGAGCGGCAAATCGACTCTCTTATCTGTGATCAGTGGACTTGTTTCATCCTCGTCAGGTTCAATTCACAACGGCAACGGGTTTGATCTCTCCACACCCTTGCGCAATCGACCGCATGCAGTTCTTTCTGAAATTCAAATGGTGTTTCAAAATCCGGATGACTCGCTTAATCCGGTACGAACCGTTGAACAGTCAATGTCACGCTATACCAATGCCAACCGGGACGAAGTTCTTGTAGCGCTCGATGCAGTGGAGTTATCTGCACAGTTCTTGACTCGTCGTCCAAGCGAAATGTCAGGTGGAGAAAAGCAACGCGTTGCTGTCGCAAGAGCTCTGCTCATGCATCCCCAACTGTTACTGCTTGACGAAGTCACATCGGCACTAGACGTCACCGTGCAAGCATCCGTGGTCAAGATGCTTGCGAGTCTCCAGGCGGCCAGCGGAATGTCAATGGTGATGGTGTCCCACGATATTGCTCTGATTGCATCATTGGCCGACAAACTCATTGTATTAAGAAACGGAAAAGTTGTCGAACAAGGTTCTGTCGATGCTGTTATCAATTCTCCAATAGACCCATACACGCAGCACTTAGTGAACTTAGCGGCGACTGCCATTCGCAAATAAACCAACTAAAGGATGATCGGGAAGCGATTGCGCTTCATTTCCCTGGTTCGCCGTTCTCGCTTCCAAAAGAAGCAGTGGATTAGTCACTTCCCTGCGTGTGCAGGGCAGATGCCAATCTTTTTGTAATGGCACCAATCGCACAAATTTGTGACATTGCAGTGGAATTCGCCAGTGGCACATGATGCTTCGATGTTTTCGCGAGTCTCCACAATGACACCGCGAGCGATATTGAGTTTCACTGGGGTTACCGTGAGATCATGCTTCGCTTTTTGTGTGAGATACAGAAGTTCGACTCGAGACGTTGCTTCCTGATCTGACTCTTCAAGCATGAGTGCATAGGCAAGCAACTGGAAGAACTTGTCATCTTCTGATTTGAACCTAGGGTTTGGAATCTTGCCTGTTTTGTAATCAGAGATCACAACGCTTCCATCCTCAGCGAAAATGAAGCGGTCGATATAGCCCTTCATTGCAACGCCATCAATGTTTGCAAACACTTCGTGTTCCATGCCATCGAGTTCAGTTTCGGCTGGGTCTTCCAATGCCCACAGGTTTGTCATCGATTCAAAAGCGGCTCTCTTGAAATCTGCAAGTGACCCCGGTTTGTCTTCAAGAGCCTCAACTTTGGTTGCCCATTCGTGATTAGTCCAACGATCAGCTGCGATGGATTTCAACGTTTCGAGTGTGCGGTTCTCTGCATCTTCTTTGTAGAGGTACTCAAGTACCTCATGAACGAAGGTTCCCAGATACAGGTGCCATGCCGGAGGCTCTTTGATCTTGTCGATGTATGAAAACTTGAACTTCTGGGGGCAATCACGAAAGAGTCCGATGGAGGACGGTGACAGGTATTCCGGCGGCGTAAACATTGTTTTATTCTCTCATGTCGGTGTGGCAGTGGTAATTCTCTGAGTTAACCGTGGATGATGTCTGCGTACTTGGATAGCACTTGTGCCGGCCCGCTTACAAGGAACGTGGTGATGCATGATTCACGCCATTTGGCCATGTCATCACGGATCTTTTCAATAGGGCCGACCAGCGCAACATCTTCCACCATTGACAAGGGAATACAAGCAGCAGCCTCTTCTTTCTTGCCCGCAAGGTATAGATCTTGCACTTTCAAGGCGACATCTTCGTATCCCATGCGAGCGAACACTTCAAAGTGGAAGTTGGTTCCGCGTGCACCCATGCCACCTGCGTACAGAGCAAGCATTGGCCGCATCATGTTGGCGCACTTCTCAACGTCGTCACCCACGATGATGGAAACAGTGGCGGCAATTTCGAAGCGATCAGCTTTGTTGGCTTCACCACTCTTTGCGAACCCTTCGTTGAGGCATTGACGGTAATACGCGTCTTCTTTTGGTGAGAAGAACAATGGCAACCAGCCGTCACAAATTTCGGCTGACAATGCAACGTTCTTCGGGCCTTCGGCACCGAGAAAGATTGGAATATCTGTGCGGAACGGATGCACGGTGCTCTTCAGTGGCTTTCCAAGTCCAGTTCCACCTTCAATTGGCATGTTGTAAAACTTGCCGTGGTAATTCACTGGCTTATCGCGACGCACAATGCTGCGAATGATGTCGACGTATTCTCGTGTGCGCGCAAGAGGCTTTTCGTACGGCTGTCCGTACCACCCTTCGACAACTTGTGGTCCCGATGCGCCGAGACCCAAAATGAAGCGGCCACCGCTGAGATGGTCCATCGTCATCGCTGCCATTGCAGTTGCTGCTGGCGTGCGCGCACCCATCTGCATAATGGAAGTACCTAAGCGAATGTTTTTTGTTTGTGATCCCCACCATGCAAGGGGGCTGAGTGCATCACTGCCGTAGGCCTCTGCAGTCCACACACTGTCAAACCCAAGACGATCAGCCTCCTGAATTGCTTCTAATGCGTTTGCTGGTGGGCCACTGCCCCAGTATCCGCTGCCGTACCCAAGAGTGATGTTCTTTGCCATCTCCAC
>CAMDVC010000053.1 GCA_945878785.1 Bifidobacterium breve
GTTGATGGCAAGAACATCATGTTGCGCCTTCCGAGCAACACACCCATGAAGCGTGCGCTAGAACAGTTGCCCACAGTGGTTGAAGCAATCAAACAAGTGTGTGGGGCAACATTTGCGGTCACTCTCGTGCAAGCAGATCCCACTGCACCAGGTGGAATGACTCGCCCAGTATTCACAGAACCTGAAGTGCGCACCATTGTTGATGAAGTTGCTGAAGATCCGTTCGCAGCTATCGACATCAATGAGACTGTGCTTGCTGTTGACGCTGTTGACCCATTGCTCGCCGCGCTTCATGATTCGTTCCCGGGAGGAAGCATCGTTGAAAAAACAGTCGAGGCTAATTCCAAGGCTGCAAAGTCGCCACGCGGAAAGAAGTAATTAGTGGCCTCGCCCTATACGCCACCTGTTCAATTACTTATCGACGAACTTGGTCGCTTACCTGGCATTGGTCCGCGCAGCGCACAACGTCTTGCGCTTCACCTCATCAAGGGTGACGTTGAAGATGTAACTCGCCTTGCGCGCGCACTTGTTGATGCAAAAGAACGAGTGCGTTTCTGTGGACAGTGCTTCAACTTGGCAGATGCAGAACTGTGCAACATCTGCGGTGACACAAAACGTGATTCCTCAATCGTGTGTGTTGTTGAAGACTCGCGTGATGTTGTTGCAATTGAACGCACCGGAGAATTTCGTGGCCGCTATCACGTGCTTCTCGGGCTGATTGACCCATTGCAAGGTGTAAGCCCGGAGCATTTGAAAGTAAGAGAACTTCTTACAAGAATCCGACCAGAGAACATTCAAGAAGTAGTCGTGTGCACCAGCAACAACACTGAAGGTGATGTAACAGCAATGTATTTGGCACGATTACTGAACCCACTGGGTATCAATGTGACTCGTTTAGCTAGTGGATTACCCGTTGGCGGCGACATTGAATTTGCCGATGAAGTCACTTTGGGTCGCGCCTTTGGCAATCGCCAAAAACTCGAAAGCTAAGCAATCGCTTCGCCTGATTTATGGGCAACAACTTTTTGAGCGTGGTAGATACCTGTATGGCCGCTTGTTGCGTATGCGACAACACAGGCAAGTGCAAAAAGAATTGCCCCGTTTCCACCGAACAGTTCAATACCAATAAAGGTGCATGCCAAAGGCGTGTTGGCTGCACCAGCCAAAACCGCGACTGATCCGACTATTGCAAACACTGCAACGTTTGCCCCGATGAGGTTTGCAAATGTCGCACCGGCCATAGCACCAGTTGCCAACAAGGGAATTACTTCTCCGCCAACAAACCCGGTGCCGACAGTAAGTGCGGTTAAAAATAACTTCACTTCGAAGTGACCTGACGTTGCGCCATTCATGGCCTCAAGCATCAGTGGGAAAGAGAAACCTTGGTAATCGCGCCAACCGCAGGCGCCTATAAGTATGGCAAGAAGAATTCCACCGATCAGTGGGCGAGCGGGATACCACGCAACGTATTTCTTCATTGCACCACGAATGAAGAGTGTTATGCGCACAAATACCAATGCAATAATTCCTGCTAACAAACCAAAAAGTGCAACTTGCCACGCGATAGTGGGTGACCATTTCACATCAATGATTTGCGGGTACTTGGTGTAATTAACTCCGAGACCACGAACAACTGCATTGCCAACAAAACTTGCAACGAGCGCTGGCACTAATGCTTCGTATCGCACACGACCAATGCGCTGCACTTCAAGAGCGAATATTGCTCCGGCAATTGGCACACCCGCGATAGAACCGAACCCTCCAGCGATTGCTGTGATCAACATGAGTGAGCGATCAGCAGGGTCTAGCCCGAGTCGCTTGCTAATCGGGTCTGTCGCGCCTGCGGCGATTTGCAACGCTGCACCTTCACGTCCTGTTGATGCCCCAGCAAGATGTGACACGACGCTGGTGATAAAAACAAGAGGAGCTAAGCGAAGGGGAACCCATTCTGAATGCGAATGAATTTGATCAATCAGCATGTTGCTTCCACGTTCCAGCCCACGACCGAGGTAGTGGTACGACAAACCGACAAGTAGTCCGGCTAGTGGCAGCAACAAAAGAAGCCACGTATTGTCATTGCGGGTGTTGGTAGCCCATGTCAATGACTCAATGAATCCGGCAGAAAGTACGCCAGAGATAACGCCCACTACAACGGCAAGAGCCACCCAACGTGCAACGTGAATTGCACGATTGAGTGGCTCTTGCAGCATGTAGTTCTAAACGGTGCGAACGATGATTGCGTCGCCTTGTCCGCCACCACCGCACAGTGCAGCTGCACCAACACCGCCGCCACGGCGATTGAGTTCGTGCAAGATGGTGAGTGCAAGACGGTTACCGCTCATACCGATTGGGTGACCCAATGCAATAGCGCCACCGTTGACGTTCACGATTTCGTCTGTGATGCCAAGTTCACGCATTGATGCGATACCTACAGCAGCAAATGCTTCGTTGAGTTCGAACAAGTTGACATCGCCAATCTTCATGCCAGCACGATCAAGTGCCTTCATGATTGAACGGCTTGGCTGATGCAAGAGTGATGCGTTGTCTGGACCAGCAACCATGCCGTAGGAAACAACTTCACCAAGTGGCTTGATGCCGCGAGCTTCAGCAGCCTTTTTGCTCATCATGACAATGGCTGAGCCACCGTCTGAGATTTGGCTTGCGTTTGCAGCTGTGATTGTTCCGTCTTTGTCGAATGCTGGCTTCAATCCACCAAGTGTGTCCATGGTGGTGTCTGCGCGAACACCTTCGTCGTTCTTCACCATTACAGGGTCACCCTTGCGCTGAGGAACAGCAACTTCAACAATTTCATCTGTAAGGCGACCAGCAGCGATTGCTGCAGCTGCACGTACGTTGCTCTTCATTGCAAGATCATCTTGATCCTGACGGCTGATTTTTCCGTCGGTGTAACGATCAGTTCCGAGTCCCATGAGGCACGCATCGAATGCACACCAGAGTCCGTCACGAATGATTGCGTCTTGAAGTTCAGTGTTGCCGTAGCGGAAACCACCACGTGCACCTTGTGCAAGGTATGGAGCATTGGTCATGCTTTCCATTCCGCCAGCGATGACAATGTCTGCTTCACCCGAAGCGATCATCTGGTCTGCCAAGTAAATGGAGTTGAGACCTGACAAGCAGACCTTGTTGATGTTGATGGAAGGAACATTCATTGGAATTCCACCCAACGATGCAGCCTGACGTGAAGGAACTTGTCCCTGACCTGCTGTAAGAACTTGACCCATGATGACGTGCTCGACGTCTTCTGGCTTAACGCCTGCGCGCTCGAGTGCTGCCTTGATGGCAAAGCCACCGAGCTGGGCAGCAGTAAAAGAGGACAACGCACCGCTCATTTTTCCGATGGGTGTGCGTGCTCCTGCGACGATGTATGAACCGGCCATGTGTGCCTCCAGATGTACTTGTATCCGACGTGGATACGAGATAAGTCAGGCTAGGAGATGAAACCTCAGAATTCGCTATCGTCTGTGGCATGGAAAAGATCCTTCAGGCAATTCTCAATGGGGCAACGGGCGACGAAATCGCAGCCCTCCCACTTCCCGCTACATACCGCGCTGCGTATGTGCGTAAGGAAGACCAGACCATGTGGGAAGGGGTCCCCAGCAATGAAAAGGACCCTCGCAAGAGCATCCACATTGGTGAAGTGCCAATGCCTGAACTGGCGGCCGACGAAGTGGTCATCGCAGTCATGGCATCGTCCATCAACTTCAACACCGTCTGGACCAGCATTTTTGAGCCCATCAGCACGTTCGGTGCTTTGGCTCGCCTTGGCAAAGAGAGCAAGTGGGCAAAGCGCCACGACACCGACAAGCATATTCTTGGATCTGATGCGTCGGGCATTGTGTTGCGCGTCGGCAGTGCCGTGCGTCTGTGGAACCCTGGCGACAAGATCACCGTCCATTGCAACCATGTTGACGACCAAGATCCGTCATCACATAGCGATTCAATGATGGGTTCTAACCAGCGCATCTGGGGATACGAAACAAACTTCGGTGGACTTGCAGATGTTGCAATCGTTAAGGCAAACCAACTCATGCCAAAACCTGCGCACCTCACTTGGGAAGAAGCAGCAGTCAACGCACTGTGTAACTCAACTAGCTATCGCATGCTCGTTTCCAAAAACGGTGCGAATATGAAACAAGGCGATGTTGTACTTATCTGGGGTGCCTCGGGCGGTATTGGCTCATACGCAATTCAGTACGTATTGAACGGCGGCGGAATTCCTGTTGGTGTTGTGTCGTCTCCTGAAAAAGCAGCAATCCTTCGCGAGATGGGTTGCGAAGCAGTCATTGATCGCAAAGCAGCGAATTACCAATTCTGGAATGAAGATGGCACGCACAATGAAAAAGAATGGCGTCGCCTTGGCGGAGACATTCGTACGCTCGTTGGTGAAGATCCGGACATCGTGTTTGAACATCCTGGTCGCAGCACCTTTGCTGCATCGATGTACGTGGTGAAGCGCGGCGGAACAGTTGTTACGTGTGCGGCTACAAGTGGATTCATGCTTGAATTCGACAACCGTCACTTCTGGATGCGTTTGAAGAAGCTTGTCGGTTCCCACTTCGCGAACTACAAAGAGGCCTATGAGGCGAACCGTTTGATTTCAAAGGGAATGATTCATCCTGTGATGTCTCAAGTGTTCACCCTTGAACAAACTGGCGAAGCTGCGTATCAAGTTCATAACAACATGCACGAAGGAAAACTTGCCGTGTTGTGCTTGTCACCAGAAGAAGGCCTTGGCGTTGATGATCATGAGTTGCGTGCAAAAGTTGCAGACAAGCTCACTTGGTTCCGCCGATAGAAAGCAAAAGGACACACAATGATTCTCACTGAAATTGACCATATCGCAATTGCTGTTCGCGATTTAGAAGCAGCTATCAAGTATTACCAAGAAGCATTTGGTGCAACTGTTGATCACCGTGAAGTCGTGGAAAGCGACGGCGTCGAAGAAGCGTTATTAAAAGTTGCTGAAAGTTACATTCAATTGCTCACGCCTACGAACCCTGATTCACCAGTTGCAAAAGCGATTGAAAAGCGTGGCGAAGGTCTTCACCACATCGGGTACCGAGTTGACAATTGTGCAGAGGCTCTTGCCAGCATGATTGCAGCAGGCGCAACTCCTATCGATAAGGCCCCTCGTCCTGGAAGCCGCGGTACAACCGTTGCATTCATTCACCCAAAGGGCAGCTTCGGAACGCTGATCGAGCTCGTTCAGGAATAGTTGTAGACATGTCACATGCGTGACATTGTTTTTATTCTCATAGGTGCCGCTAGCGGATACAAAGCAATTGTACGCGCTCGTACTGATATCGCTCGGTTTCGTACTGCTGGTGAAACATTCGGGGAATCGCACTTCACCGATGCAAAAGGCTCAACGCCGATTGTCGTAGTGGTAACTAGTGCGCTGTATTTCTTGCTTACTCAACGATTCGCACATGATCTGACGGTCTTGACATTCGGAGTGTTGGTTGGCGCTGGCATGTGGTTGTCGCTGATCGACATAGATACGCACTTACTTCCACGGCGCATTGTGTATCGCACCATTGCAGTCGCGATGCCGTTATTGGTGTTGTCTGCGTTCTTTGATGACGCCGGCTCTGTCATTGGCATGTTCATCGGCGGGTTCGGTATGTGGTCCATTTTGCGAGTGCTTGAAGTCTTATCTCGTGGTGATTTAGGCGGAGGCGATGTTGGCCTTGGCGGCTTGCTGGGCCTCTATCTCGGCTGGCTTTCCTACGAAGCCATATTGGTAGGCCTCATTGCGGCCTTCTTCGTCGGTGGCCTTTTTGCGGCGGCGCTGCTAGTCACACGAAAGGCCAACAGGAACACACATTTTGCATTTGGCCCCTTTCTCATCGTCGGAACACTTATCGCTGTTCTACGATGACCTCACACACGTAAGGGGTTTCACATGTCGGAATTTTCAGGAATGGTTGCAATTGTCACTGGTTCATCAAGTGGTATCGGTGAACGCACCGCACAACGCTTGGCTGAACTGGGCGCACATGTTGTTGTGAACTCAGCAAGTTCTGTTGAGGCAGGGGAGAAACTGGCTACATCGCTTCCAAATGGCGCCATCTATATACAAGCCGACATCAGCGACAAAGCTCAGTGCGAGAACCTCATTAACGGCACCATCGCAAAGTTTGGCAAGTTGGATCTTCTTGTAAACAATGCAGGCTGGACCACCTTGGTTCCCCACGGAGACCTTGAAGCACTTACAGATGAAATCTTTGAACGCACATTTGAAGTGAATGTGTTCGGTACGTGGCAACTCACAAAAATGGCGATGCCACACTTGCTGAAGTCTGAAGATGGCAACGTTGTCAACATCACGTCTGTTGCTGGTGTACGCCCAATGGGTTCTTCCATTGCTTACTCAATGACAAAGGCAGCACTGAACCAAATGACTCGTCTCATGGCAAAGAGCCATGGTCCTGTACGTCACAACGCTGTCGCCCCCGGGTTAGTGGAAACACCATGGACCAAAGACTGGGCAACACAACATGCGGGCGTTGCTGCAATGGCTCCGTTGAAGCGTTCAGCAACTGCAGATGATTGCGCAGAAGCTGTTCTTGCGTTGGTGCGTAACAAGTACGTCACTGGACAAATTTTCGTTGTGGATGGTGGGCTGACTCAAGTCAGTTAACTATTTTCGTGGGCCGCGATACGGCTGCACGCCACCTGAAGGAACAGTGCCTAAACGTCCTCGTTGGTAATCATCCATAGCTTGCTGCAGTTCTGCACGCGTATTCATTACGAACGGACCATACTGCTCAACTGGTTCACCAATAGGTTGACCGCCGAGCAAGATCACATCAAGTGCTTCATGTGGTGACGCCGCCAACGTGATGGAATCGCCAGTACCGAACACAGCTGTTTGCCCAACAGTGAATGCATGATGATCGATGCCGACATAGCCAGAACCTTTTACTACGTGTGCAAGGGCGTTGAATGCAGGATTCCACGGAAGCACCATTCGTGACCCTGGAAGAATGGTTGCATGTGCCATAACAATTGGAGTGCGAGTTGAACCTGGCCCTTGAATGCCTGCAATGTCACCGGCAATAAGTCGAATCAATGTTCCGGCATCAGGAGTAGTAAACAACTTCACCTGATCTGCATCAAGGTTTTGATACGCCGGTGAAACCATTTTCTGCGCCGCAGGTAAGTTCACCCACAACTGCAAGCCGTGAAACAGTCCACCGCTAATCACTAATTGTTCTGGTGGAGTTTCAATATGCAAGATCCCACCGCCAGCAGTCATCCATTGCGTCGAACCATCTTTGATTATTCCGCCACCACCGTGTGAGTCTTGGTGAATGAATGCGCCATCCATGATGTAGGTGACAGTTTCGAAACCACGATGCGGGTGCCAATCAGTTCCGCGCGCTTCATACGGTGGGTAATCAACCGAACCCATTTGGTCCATCATGATGAATGGGTCGAGTACTTCTTTCGGAATGCCAGCGAATGCGCGGCGCACAGGAAAGCCTTCGCCTTCAAAACCACTCGGGGCAGTGGTGAGCGAAATGAGCGGACGATCCTGGGCAAGAACGGTTGGCACTTCAATACGAGGAAGCGTGAGGGTATCGGCGGTAACTGCAGGCATATGTGGACCTTTCGGATCAGTGGATATAGTTGCGCACGCAACCATTTCTTATATGGGTAATGGTATTGGGTTTTTACAGCAACAACAACCAACCCTGCGATACTGAAGAGCCATGATTGTTCACCTCATCGACGGAACCTACGAGCTGTATCGCCAACACTTTGGTCAGGCCGTTCGTCACAGCAGTCCACCACCATTGTCTGCAACTCGTGGCGTCGTCACGTCCAC
>CAMDVC010000054.1 GCA_945878785.1 Bifidobacterium breve
AAGGTGGCTCACCCAATAAAGGTTAGTGGGGTGGTCGCTGCGACTACCGTAGAGAACCGTGCCACGTAGTCATCCTTTCACCGCCCAAATTCCTTCTCTCACCAATAAAGAGGGAATTCTGTACGACGTGGTCGGGGTGGGTAACGCCCTGGTGGACATGATTGCCATGGTTGACGACGCTTTTCTTGCCTCACACGACATGGTGAAGGGTTCGATGGCGCTGATTGAGACTGATCGAGCTGTGCAGTTATCGACTGCGGTCGGTGCCAGCACACGAACCAGTGGTGGTTCAGGTGCTAACACAATTGCCGGGATTGCAAGCCTTGGCGGAGACGTTGCGTTTATTGGCAAGGTTGCCAACGATGAATTTGGTGATGTTTTCGCAGCAGACATGAAAACTGTCGGTGTTGATTTCCGGAGCGGAGCCCCCGATTCTTCCGTGCCGACAGGGCGTTGCATTATTGCGGTTACACCAGATGCGCAGCGCACAATGAACACTTTCCTCGGTATCTCTACTCAGTTGTCGTTCACAGACCTTGATGCAGACATTATTTCTGCAGGCGCAGTGCTGTATCTCGAGGGCTATCTGTTCGACCGCGATGAAGCAAAGGATGCGTTTCGCCAAGCTGCAGCAGTTGCACATGCACATGGCCGAGTGGTGTCTCTGACATTGTCCGACTCATTCTGTGTTGATCGTCACCGCGCCGATTTCCAAGCTTTGGTTCGCAATGACATCGATGTCTTGTTTGCTAATGAGGATGAGTTGAAGTCTCTCTATGAGACAGCGGATTTTGATGACGCAGTAGAACTCTTGCGTCGTGATTGCCACATTGCTGCTATCACGCGCAGTGAAAAAGGATCAGTTGTAGTCACACGCGATGATATTCACACAGTTCCTGCAGCGCCAGTTGCAAGTGTGGTGGACACCACCGGTGCTGGTGACCTCTTTGCTGCCGGGTTCTTGCGTGGATTGACTCAGGGCAAAGACCTCACCAGTTGTGCTCGCATTGGGGCCATTGCGGCGGCTGAAGTGATTTCACACGTTGGCCCACGGCCATTGGTGCCATTGTCTTCACTGCTGCCAGCTGATTTGCGGTAACACCCGTAGCCTTTACGGCATGAGCGATACTTCTGCACTCACCGTTCTCGGTCAAACAGTTCACCATGCAATTGCACACGTGGAAGTGTTCCCAGCGCCTGCACACGTTTCTTCTGTCACGTTTACTACTGATGAATTGTCTTCAATCTGTCCAGTAACTCAACAGCCAGATATTTCAACAGTTGTTATTGAGTACGAGCCAAACGAATTCTGTATCGAGTCAAAGAGCCTCAAGTTGTACCTGTGGGGTTTTCGTGACCGCGCCGTGTTTGCTGAAGCGTTAGCGGCTGAAATTGCAGCCGAAGTAATGGAAACCGCCAAGCCATATGCAGTACGCGTGCACTTGACACAACGTCCACGTGGCGGTATTGAAGTGAGTGCTGTTGCTGAAATGTTCAGCGACGCCGACTAGCAATTATTGCTTGCGTCCGCGTTCCATAATTTTGTCGCGGCGCTCTTCAACCTTTTTCGGATCAAATTGCGCTTTGCGCCACACGCGACCATCTTCTGATTCGCGTTCCCATTTCTTCCTCTCAGCTGCATGGCCTGCATATGTGGAACGAATCTGACGTACGCCGTCTTGCTCGTTACCAATGATGTCAAGAGCAATAGCGCGCGTAAAAGGCATGAGGTCAGCATGTGGAACTACGTGGTTGACAAGCCCGAATGCCAATGCTTCGTCAGCCAACATGAAGTTGCCTGTGAAACTCATTTCGCGAGCACGACGAACGCCAATTGCTTGAGGCAACAACACAGTGAGACCCCAACCAGGCATGACACCAACGCGGGAATGAGTGTCGCCAAATTTTGCGTTCTCTGATGCAATAAGAAAGTCGCAATTCAACGCCAGTTCAAAACCACCAGTGATGGCAACTCCGTTAATGGCCCCGATGAGTGGCTTCTTCACACGTGGAAAGGGCCCACGAGCTCCTGATGAGTTTTTTGAACCATCTGCACCGGTACCGCGCAAGTTGCCGCCAGTGTCACCAAGCTCTTTAAGGTCGAGTCCTGCACAAAACGCAGGGTCTGTGCCCGTAAGGATGATGACATCAACAGAGTCGTCTTTGTCGGCGGTCTTCATGAGTGCCGGAAGCAACTTCAGCACTTCGCTGCTGAGGGCATTGCGGGCCGCAGGCCTATTCATGGTGATGGTGGCGATGCGATCGCTCACCTCGTATAAAACAACGTCTGTGGTCATGCCTTTACCGTAGGCGACCGAAGGGGAAAATACCTAGGCCGGTGTGCGAAACTAGCAAGCATGAGCCTTGTATTACTGACCGTTACTGACGGCGTCGCAACCCTGACCTTGAACAACCCCGATGAGAGAAATACATTGACAGCCCCGATGGTGGCTGAGATTCTCGCTGCCATGGACACGATTGAAGGCGACCCTTCCATCGGCGCAATTGTGGTCACTGGAACTGCTCCGGCGTTCTGTGCTGGCGCGAACCTTGGCAACCTTGCCACAGCATCCGGTAACAGCCTTGGCACGATTTACGAAGGGTTCTTGCGCATTGCTCGCAGCCCGTTACCAACAATCGCAGCAGTTAATGGTGCAGCGGTTGGTGCAGGTATGAACTTGGCACTTGGTTGTGACGTGCGCATTGCAGCACGTCGCGCAAAGTTTGATACTCGTTTCTTGCAGATTGGTATTCACCCAGGTGGTGGACACACGTGGATGCTGCGTCGTATCACTGGTCCACAGAACGCTTTTGCAACAGTTGTATTTGGTGAAGTTCTCGATGGGGCCGAAGCTGAACGTATTGGTCTTGTCTGGAAATGCGTTGACGATGATCAGTTGTTAATCGAAGCACAAAAGATGGCAGCGCGTGCTGCCAGCGTTCCGCGCCCGTTGCTAGAGAGCGTGAAGAAAACGATTCAAGACATGGCAGACGTGGTCACACACCCTGAAGCAGTCGAGCGTGAACTCGTGCCTCAGCTATGGAGCACGAAGCAACCATGGTTTGCAGAGAAAATTGCCGCGATGCAGGCAAAGATCACTAAGAAAGCGTGATGCGAATCTTTTGAGCGGAGTTTCCGCCTGGGCCGGATGGCTCAACCTGGATATCAAAGTCGCTGGGGCCTGGTGCCCAGGCAATATTCTTGGGTGGCACTCCATAACACTTGGCTCCGATTGCCCACTGCAAAATCATCACAGATGGGTTGGCGGTATTGATCGGTGTATCCGATGTCATTGTTGTGTCAGTGCTGGTGAGTGCGTCGCACTTGCCGACTGATGGAGTTCCATTCGGAATATCAGGCGTGAACTTGAATCCACCGAGGTCGTAGAATTCACCGGCCTCACCGTCCATTGCTAAACGTTGTGGGCGGTACACCTTGAGGTACAGCGTTTGTGCTTGCGCAACACTGATTGTTGGTTCGGTAATGCGTGCACCGTCAGGGCCAATTGTTGATTTTGTGTAATCAATGTTTGTGTAGTTAGCCCCGTCGTTGCTGTAGGCAATGAACATGGGGTGAGTAACAAACACAAAGCCAGGGCTTGAAGTGAATTCATAACTCTTACCATCAGCTGTTTCTACCTTCATTGAGAAGGTGTCTTGGCCGGTTGGAAGAGTTTCCCCAAATGTGTAGGCAGATCCGAATGAGAAGCCGGTCGTGTCGGTTCCACACATCTTGCCTGCGCCGATAATCCATTGGTAGTCGCCTGTACCGCATGGCTTACCGAGTTCTACGTAGTCCGTTGGCGCATAGGACACATCAACACCCTTGAGGAATGAACGAGTCACCGCTGAGCCACAGACTTGAGTAATGGGGGAGAACACCATACTCATTGTCTTTGTGATTGTTGATGCAATGTTTGCTTTGTTGGCTTGGAACGCACCAGTGCCATATGCATTGATTGTTCCGGCGTAACCACCTTGTGTGGCTTTGTAGTTGGTGAAGATTTTGAAATCAACGGCACCGCAGGTTGTAGTTCCATTGTCTGCAGCAGCTTTTGGTGCTGGTGTGCTGGTATCGGCTGAGTCAAGAACAGCGTCACCATCGTCATTCACGTCGAATGCATTTGGAATTCCATCGTCGTCTTTGTCACCGCCGAGAGTGTCATCCTTGGTCACGACCGAACCTTGTTGTGCGTTTGGCTGACCAGCGTTTGGTTGACCAGCGTTTGGCGGGTTAACCGGATTGCCATTTGGTGGTCCGATCTCTTTGCCCTCAGGACCACACGTTGGAGTGTTGGCTGGTGAACATGGATCGCCAGCGGCAGTTGCACTGACACCATACGACTTAATTGCAACACCAGATGTTTTGCCGAATGTACCAACACCGGTGGGGCGTCCCTTCGATGCACTGACTTGTGCACCAACAGAAGTGTCAGCACTAGATGATGTGGCACTTGCAACGGCGTAGCCCTGCTTGCCAGCGCCCACTTTTTTGATTGTGAGAGTGCCTAGTTTGACCGACGTAGAAATTGATTGTTTGAGTTGGGTGTAGACGCGAGATGCGCTAGTTGAGCTCTTTCCCTTATGACCAATTGTTACCGGACCGAAATATGCGCCCTTCGACGCACCAGCACTATTAACTAGTTGAAGTGATGTGCCACCTATTGATGCAGTTGCCGGTGACTTAAGAGAAATCTTCTGATTTGTGCCCGTAACTTTCTTTGATGCAAGAAGACGACCACTTCCTGAGATCAGAAGAACGGTGAGGTTCTTGCCGCCTTTCACAGTGGCGGAGACCGTGTAAGTTTTGCCAAAAGCTTGTACGCCTGCCGCAACGGGCGATGCAATAGCCATGGTTGCAGTGATGGCGGTGACTGCGAGAACTGAGTTGAATTTACGAGAGCGAGTATTCATTTTTGATTCCTTTTTCGGGTCCTGAAAGGCCTTGAAACTTATTCAACGGTAGCATTTCTTTTTGTGGATGTGAAGCGATTGATTGCACTGTGCATCGTCGCAGCCGGGGTGGGTCAGATACCCGCTTCACTCGCCCTCACGGCCCCAGTGAGCACTGCATGGCATCTTGACCGCATCAATCAAGCCCAGTTGCCCCTCGACGGAAATGGCGTCCACGGCCAACTCACGGGCGAGGGCATCGACATCTACATCGTGGACACCGGCGTCAGGGCCTCTCATGAGCAAGTTCTCGACAGGGTGCTGCCCGGAATCGACATTCCTACTGAAAACGGCACTTCGAAAGTGAACCCCGTGACTTCTGATTGCGATGGCCATGGAAGCCATGTCGCAGGACTTGCGGCTGGTTCAACGGTGGGGGTAGCACCGAGAGCCCGGGTTATCGCCGTGCGTGTTCTTGATTGCAACGGCGACGGGGAAGTTGCAGATGTTGTCGAGGCATTGCAATGGATACGAGCGCATCATCGTTCGGGAGTTGCTGCTGTTGTGAACTTAAGTTTTGGTGTTGATCTGGGAGATGACGGAACCTCTATTGACCGCGAAGTGCAAGCATTAATAGATGAAGGGGTCGTGGTCGCCGTTGCGTCTGGAAATGGCGACGCAGCAGGGCGCCCGATTGATGGATGCAAAATTGCCCCGGGCGATGTGCCCGACGCACTGACAGTTGGTGCAGTGGGGAGTTCAGATTTAGTCTCGTATTATTCGAACAACGGACCATGTGTTGACTTGTACGCACCAGGTGGTGACAGACTCCGCGGACTTGAGTCGGCGTGGAAAGATTCCGATACGGATTACGAATTTGACATCGGTACATCAATGGCATCACCACTGGTTGCCGGATATGCAGCACTACTCGCCCAGCAACAGCCGGGCCTGTGTGCCACAACAATTTCGCAGGCCATTGTTGATCGTTCGACTAAAGGTGTGATCACCGGAATGACTGCTGATTCTCTGAACCGATTGTTGTTCATTGATACTGCACCAATTGCTGCAACAGCACCGGGTGAAGCAGCGCACGTCATTATTACGACTGACTCACAGTCCTTGGTTGTGAGTTGGGATTCTCCATGCGATGGAGGATCTGCTCTGACAAGCACGAGAGTTTCACTGCTGCGAAATGGAAAAGTTGTCAAACGAATGGATGTAGCAGCAGGTACTAACGCTGTTCGGTTCACAGGGCTTGCATTAGGGAAAAAGTATCAAGTCGTTATTAAGGCGAGCAATGCAGTGGGTGAAGGCATCGCTACGTCACGCATTACGACAATGGCCGTGCGCAAGATTGTTTCTGGTCAGTTGGTCGAATTGGCTGCACTTGGCTCGATAACAAGCGACCTGCCATTGATTTGGTCGGTGTCGCAAGCCTCAAAAAAGGTGTGCCGTTTGCAGGCAAGCCCACTCCGTCTGGTAGCCCTACGCAAAGGCACGTGCAGAGTGGGGCTTCGCGGGATTGTCGGCCAAGACCCGGTAATTAGAACCCTACGCATTGACTAATTCTTCCGTCGATAAATAGGGACAAAAGCGGCATTCCGCAGGTCTGGCGAGGTGTACATTTCGAGCAGGGAACCATTGTGATTTCCTCTTGGACTCCAGAAGGAGGCAGCGATGAGTAATCGAAATCGCAACCAGGATCGTGCACCTGCACCGCGTGAAGAATTGCGGGCACATGCCCACAATGAACGTCACCGTGTGCATAGCGAACTTCACTTAGTGGAAGAAGCATTACGGCACGGCGTCGAAGCACTAGATGTGGAAGAGCCAGGTCCTGAATGGAAACCGGCCCATCATCATGATCCGCTGGTGGGCATTGAAAAAAGTCGCAAGCACGTGTTGAAGCACTGGAAGACAAAAGAATGGAAGCGACGAAAGACTGTTCGTCGTCAGCGCGCTATTGCGTTCAATTCTCCGCTCTAAGGAGTAATCCAACCTTCAAGAAAGTCTTCACGTCGTTCGTTCCATTCTTCAATGGTGATGCCGTAACGCACGTGGTCTTCCCATGTGCCGTTGATTTCAAGAAATCGCTCGGCTACGCCTTCGGTACGGATGTCAAGTTTTTCCATGACACGACGTGAATTGCTGTTGCGTGGAATGATGCAAATTTCAAGACGGTGCAAGTGAAGATTTTCAAATGCGTATTGTGCCAGCACAACTAATGCCTCAGCCATGAGTGAACGACCTGCTCGCGACTTGTCGAGCCAGTAGCCGATAGTGGCAGATTGAAACGCACCGCGAACAACATTGTTCAGATTGATTTCTCCAGCGAATGCACCGTCGACAAAAATACCGAATGCGTATTGTGAGCCAGCAAGCCGTTCACGGTCTCGTGCGCCACACCGGGCTGCAAAGACGTCACGATTTTGTTCAGGATCTGGATGATGCACCATTCGCATGGGTTCCCAAACAGTGAGCCATTCTCCATTGCGACGACGCACTTCGCTCCATCCGGTGAAATCTTGCGGAACCAATGGGCGTAACACCACGCGACGCCCGTACAAGCGAAGCCCAACGTTGGAAGGTCGTGCTGGATGGACAGCGGTCATGATTTCAGTCTGACACGAGAAGCGACCCCATCGAGAAGTCCGCGGGTTGACACGGTGATCTCTGCGAGGTGCAGACGGCGCATGGTGGCAACAAGAATGCAACAGCCGGCCACAATGATGTCTGCTCGGTCTGGGCCAAGACCTGGGTTCTGAACCCGAAGCGTCAGTGGCTCGGTTGCCACTGTGCGAAACACATCTTCAACGGCCTCGCG
>CAMDVC010000055.1 GCA_945878785.1 Bifidobacterium breve
GGGCCATACGCAATGACTAAACACGCCCTTGAGGCAATGGGCAAAGCAATGCGTGCTGAACTTGCACCGCAAGGCATCGATGTATGCCTCATTAACCCAGCACCGTATAACACTGGTTTCAACGACCGTATGGCTGACTCAATGTGGGAGTGGTTTGATGATTCTTCAATCAACGCCCCAGCAACCGAAATTCACAAGATGGTTGGCCAAATGGTTACTACCAATCAGATGGATCCGATTGAGGTTGTCAATCGACTTGTAGAACTCGTCGAAGCAGACACAACAACAGAAAATAACTTTGTTCCAGAGAACATCCGCGAGCTTTTAAACCTTTAACTCGCACATAGAAGGTTGTTTTCGTTGTACATTTGTGCAAATCAGTGCCCCAACGATTCTTCTGTTCTATAAGTTCACGCCGTTAGTCGACCCTAACGCCATACGTCTCTGGCAACGCACCCTCTGTGAAGGTCTGGGCCTCAAAGGACGCATCATCATTTCAAAGGATGGCATTAATGGAACTGTTGGTGGAGAACTCGAAGCGATAAAAAGTTACCGTCGCATCACTCGTGAATATCCCAGCTTTCACGACATCGATTGGAAGTGGTCAGACGGCATTGGTGAAGACTTCCCTCGCCTTGCAGTGCGCGTGCGAGACGAAATTGTGACGTTCGGTGTTCCTGAAGAAATAGTTGTTGACGAGTCAGGCGTTATGGGTGGCGGTATTCATCTCAAGCCTCATGAAGTTCATGCTCTCGTCGAACAACATGGTGACGATGTCGCATTCTTTGACGCACGCAATGCCTTTGAAGCACGCATTGGGAAATTTCGCAATGCCATCGTGCCTGACACTCGCACGACACCGGACTTCATACGCGAACTTGAAAGCGGCAAATACGACCACTTAAAGAACAAACCTGTAATCGCTTACTGCACTGGCGGCGTTCGATGTGAGGTTTTGACCTTGCTGATGAAAAACCGCGGATTCAAAGAGGTGTACCAAACGAGTGGCGGAATTGTTCGTTATGGTGAGGCGTACAAAGACGACGGCCTCTGGGAAGGCTCGCTCTACGTCTTTGATCGCCGACTCATGGTTGACTTCAGTAAAGACGCAAAAGTATTAGGAATCTGCCAAACGTGTGCAGGTCCGTCGAATCAGTTCTATAACTGCGACGTCAGTACATGTCGAGTGCGCATCATCATCTGCGATGCATGCGCCAATGCAACCAAGGGTATTCTGTGCCCCGATTGCCGGGTAAACACATAGACCAATAGAGGCGACGCAGGGAATCGAACCCTGGTACAGGGCTTTGCAGGCCCTTGCCTAAACCACTCGGCCACGTCGCCAGTTGAGGTGCACTAGACACCACGACTCTGCAATGATATCGGCGAGAACGGGCCGCCACCCCTTCGGCTAGCCCTTGCGGACAGCGTGGAAAATAGTGCGGGTACCGCTCGATAACAACATCTTTGACTTCACTGTGAAGCGTTCATTGAGAAGGCGCTCAAATTCGTCCAGGTTGAAGTCATCGTGAATACCATCACGCTTGTTCGTCAGAAGTTTGCGCACCATTGGGTCATCCGCGTGGGGCATTTCAATGACGAGCTCGGGAGTGAGATCACGGAACATGTCCAGTTGTGATGCCAGCGGAACATGGAATGTGATTGCCATGTGATGAATAACCGCAAGAGCCATCACGATGTCTGGCTTACCGCGATTGAAAATACCTGGACGTTCTTGTCCGCGCCAACCGACTCCGCCGCCTGAATCTGTGAGGTCAACATACAGCGGAAGAATCTTTTGGTTCTTCTCGGCTTTCAATGTGTTGTACAAACGATCAATCACGAGCGGGTCAGCATCCATAGCTACTACGTAGTCTGAATGCGCAGCAGCAATGCGACTAAAGATGCCGTCGTTGCAACCAATGTCCCACACCTGTTTGCGTGGAGATGAAGCAACTGCGTCGCGAACGAACTTCTGCTTCTCGTCAAGACTTGATTCGATGTAGTGACCACGTTCTGAATATTCAGACCAAGTTGATTTCTTGTCGCCAAGGTTGATACTGGAGACAATGCCTTCCAACTTCTTCATGGTGGCATCAAGAACTTGAGCATTCAGACCCGATTTAGCGGCTTGCTTCTTCATGTCAACGTTTGAATCGGCATATCGCTTTTGAGCAGCGGCGTGCAGTACGACGTGAGTAAGGCGACCCTTGCGAGGGTGTCGCAGGCTGGCAGGCAGCAATTTGCGCATGGTGTCAATTGAGATGCCATTCACGGAACCTCGAAGCATCTGCTGAAAGCCAACACCGAGATAACCCTGAAGCATTAATGGATATAGGAACATTTCACAGAATTGCTGATAGCCGTACCAAGGATCACCCTTTTTACGAACTTCAAAAGAGCCCGCATCAATAAACTGTGCACGCGAACCAATGAACTGAATGTTGTACGGAGTTGCATCTTTGACACCAACCCCATCAACAACGGCAGCGCGAGTGAGTTTGAGTTGCAACAATGCCGCATCTTGCAACATCGAAAATGTCCACTCATACGGATACGAAATAAAAGGCACCAACGGGTGCGTCATCGCAGAAACCCACGGAGCGCCGAGACCCACCGAGGCTGGCTCAACAATGGTGGACTCAATGAGATCGCCGGATTCAAGCGCACGCTGAATCGAATTCTTCTTCCACACCTTGTCAATATCTGAGGCACCCATTTCGGTGAATGCTCTGACAACTGTGCCATCGCCAACAAAGACCTTGCTCAAAGGGTCACGAAAAGAGCCTGGATCTTGAAGAATGCTCGACATGGGTTAGTCGTGAGCTGAGGCGGTCTCGTCCTCGTCCGAGGAATCGAAATCAGCCATTGGCTTGCCAGTGAGCTTGGACTTAATGCGGGCTGACCACATCTTGACTGCGACACCTAGTCCGGCCACGCCACCAGCGATGGCGGTGATAATCATGCTGCCGGTTGCGGCATCTAAGTAAGAGAACATGTCTTTTAGATTAACACAATCTGAACTTTCAGAGATGACTCACTCATAAAGGCCACGGAAAATTGGCCATTTTTCGTTAGCATCGGCAGGTGCCCCAAAAGCCTGACACCAATGCAATCACAGCCGGACGGGACGACTCTCGGTCACTGTCGCCTGCCATCTGGCCCAATTCCGTCTGGGAGTCTGACAGCCTGGCCGACGCCACCAAACGTGCCACTGGTCTGCGGTCTGAAACCTTTTACTCGCGTTTCTCCAACCCAACGGTTGTCCAGTTTGAGAATGCTGTCGCTGAACTTGAAGGTGCAGAATCCGCGCTCGCCTTTGGCTCTGGCATGGGAGCTATCGCTTCGGTCATCTTGTCGTTCTGCGGAAACGGATCGCATATCGTCGCGCAGAACAATCTGTACGGGGCCACCTTGTCTTTCTTGCAAGGACCATGTGTGCGCTTTGGAATCGAGACAACATTTGTTGATCCGACAGTTCCTGGTTCATTTGCTGCGGCTGTCATTCCCGGCAAGACAATGTTGGTAATTGCAGAAACACCATCGAATCCGAAACTTGCGATTACTAATCTTGCTGAGTTGGGCTCCATTCGTGGACCTTTCACTGTGGTCGATTCAACTCTTGCAACACCAATGGGTCAGCGTCCTCTCGATTTCGGAATCGACATCGTGTTGCATTCTGCTACCAAAGGCATCGGCGGACATAACGACGCACTGCTCGGAGTTATTGCTGGGGAGAAAGACCTGATTGATTCGGTGTGGGGTTACGCAGTAATGCATGGTGCAGTTGCCTCGCCGTATGACGCCGCGAACGGATTGCGCGGAATACGCACGTTAGGGGTCCGTACCGAGCGCCAGAACCAAAGCACCCTGATTCTTGCCCGCTCACTAGAAGGCCATACCAAAGTCCTTTCAGTATCACACCCGTTTTTAGAGTCTCACCCTCAACATGAATTAGCTCGCGAACAAATGAGACTGGGCGGAACTGTTATTGCTGTAGAAGTCGCCGGCGGATTCGAGTCGTGTCAATCGCTTGTTTCACATCTGAACTTGGTACGCATTGCTACTTCGTTCGGCGGGCCTGAAACGTTGGTGTGCCACCCTGCAACAAGTACACATGTCGGACTCTCACAAGAAGATCTTGTAACTATGGGTGTCACAGTTGGACTTTTACGGTTTTCTATTGGTCTCGAAGATGTGGACGACCTGGTCGACGACATTCACCGCGCCCTAGCGGCGATTTAGTCTTTACGCCTTCTTCGGCAGCCGCGGAATAAACATGCTGGTACGAGTTGCGTATTCTGCATAGCCTGCACGGCGCTTGTTCATTGAATGCTCCAACATAGGAACTCCTGAGACCTTGAGCAAGAGATAGGTCATTACCACTGGTCCGATTAAGCCAATGACTCCACTGCCAGTTTCAGCAGCGACTATTCCTATTCCCCACCACAACAGTGCGTTACCAAAGTAATTGGGATGACGAGTCAGGCTCCAGAGCCCCGTCTGCATTACTTTGCCAGCGTTTGAAGAATCGCGAATAAAGCGCGCCAATTGCCAGTCGCCGATGGCTTCAAATAGAAAACCAACAGCCCACACCATGAATCCGATAACCGCGATCGGACCAACACCAGGAGTGGAATCTGAGTTTCCAAACATCACGGGCAACGAGACGGTAAACATCAACGCACCCTGTAATCCGAACACAGTGGCAAGACTGATAAGACCAAACTTCGGGCCTCTTTTCTTGCGCATTAACTTGTAGCGCCAGTCTTCACCGTGACCCAGGTTGCGTTTGGCAAGATAACTACCGAGACGAAGACCCCACAGGCCAACCATGAACGCGAGCAATGCTTGCCGCGTGGAATCACCATCAATGGTCAGGGCGAGCACCCACGAGGTGATTGCAAAACCAAGACCCCACGTAATGTCAACAATCGAGGCATTCTTGATTGCCAAACTTATTAACCACGTGACCAACATGATGATCACAATTGTGACCGCTGATACTGCCATTGCCTTACCCATGAACAACCCCCGGATTGCTATTTGCTTCATTGCCTAATTGACGACGAACTGCGTTATCCATCTCAACCCATTTTGCATCAAGCCATGTAACAAATGCTTCACCCGACGGAATCGAAGCACGAGAAATCTCTTCCACATGAACATGCACTTTTGCTTTTGCGCGACCTAAATGCCTAAGAATTCCGGAAAACGTATCGAGGCCGTCAAACCCACTGTGCCACATAGTGAGTACATTCGCCTCTGGTACCGCTGACAACAACGCATACGCGCCCGCCGGTTTCGGTGGAATCAAGTACTTCAAACCGGCAAGTGTCTCTGCGCGCTGAGGTGAACGTTCTCGCAACTTCTCGAGAGCGCGAACACGCTTCTTGTTGCTTGCTCGGCTGCCTTCGGGAAAAATCACCGCACAATCTTTCACTCCTAGCCCAGCAGCCATCTGTTCAATACCTTGAAGTTCACCAGCAACGTTCGAAGATTCTCTATCGACGAAATAATTCGGTAAACGATGTCCGAGAATGTCAAGACACGGGTCCATCTTTAGTTCCTTTTTCAGCACAAAACGCGGACGAAGCCCGACATGCGATGCAACAACCCATGAACTCATAATCGAATCGGCAAGACTCGCGTGACGACCTAGTGCAACAAACGGTCCAGGGCCCACATTGTCTGCGCCCTCAACAGTTATCTGCAGACCAACGGTAAAACCCAACGCCTGAATCAGACTGCGACACCACCATGTTTGTAATGCGTAATGAGCCGGAACACTGCGCCCGCGCCCTGTGAAAAACAAGAACAAGGCAAGGACAAGACCAGATGTTTCAAGCCATGCCCAGCATGTGGCAAAACCAATGAGGCGCGAGATGGGAAATCTCCATCGTCCACGCACAGCATCAACGACCATGGTGACCACAGCCCATAACGGCAGGGTGACCGTGAGAACTATGGCGATCAAAAAGACACCAAGGCCTGTGACGGGGCGGCGGACCCAACTGGATTTCATATGGGAACCCTATTCCGCCAGGCGCTCTCCGCATGGAACCCAAGAACTTTATGGCTTTTAGTTTTACTTTTCGTATAAGTTGGTTCCAATGACTGACCTAGCCGACTCATCCACACGTGTCTCTTTTCAGGTCAACGGCACAGAGGTGTCAGTCGCTTCCGACCACCCGCACCTGCTGGCGGCCTTGCGAGACGAACTGAATATCACGTCGCCAAAGGACGGATGTTCCCCCACCGGACAATGCGGCTGCTGCACCGTCATGATTGACGGCAAAGCACTGGTCTCGTGCCAGTACCCCGTTTCAAAAGCAGCAGGGCGCACGATCGTCACCTTGGAAGGCGTCGATGAATCAGAGCGCAAATCATTCTCGGATGCGTTCGCGGCGTGCGGTGGTTTGCAGTGTGGTTTTTGTATTCCTGGAATTGTTATGCGTGCAAAATCACAGATCGACAAAAAGGGTGCTGACTTACAACGAGAAGATATGGCACGCCACCTTGGTGCACATCTGTGTCGCTGCACCGGATACGTTAAAATTCTCGACGCCATTGATGTCGTTGCCAAGGGAACACCGGTAACCGTCTCGCTTCCTGGTGGCATCGGTTCACGCGGTGCCAAATATGAATCTGCCGAATTAGCTCTTGGTGATCGTGGATATGTCGACGACATCAGAGTGCCCGGGATGCTGCACGCAGCGCTCCATCTCACCGACCATGTTCGCGCGGACGTGCTTGAAATTGACACTTCCACTGCTCTCGCTGCCCCGGGAGTGGAGGCAGTGTTTACCGCAGCAGATGTACCCGGTGATATTCGCGTTGGAATCATCTACAAAGATTGGCCAGTCTTTATAGGCGTTGGAGAACGTACCTCTTATGCAGGCGATGTTCTTGCCATAGTTGTTGCCCGCACTCGTCGCGAGGCACGAGCAGCTGCAAAGATGATAAAAGTCTCCTACGCACCACTGCGGCCCATCGTTGATGCAGTTGCCGCAATTACCGATACAGAAATCGCCGTGTGGGGCACTGATAACAATGTGTTGTCGCGTAGCGAATATCAACGTGGTGACACTACGTCTGCACTTAGCGCTAGTTCGTTCACAGTTACCGAGACCTTTCAGACCCAACGCATTGAACACGCTTTCTTAGAACCCGAATCAACTCTTGCAGTACCAAATACAGAAGAGGGCACAATGCATGTGTATTCGGGTGGCCAAGGCGTGTGGGATGACCGCGACCAAATCTGCGACATCTTGAATGTTGCGAAAGACAAAGTAACCGTTGAACTTGTGTCGAATGGCGGCGCATTTGGCGGGAAAGAAGACATGTCAAACCAAGGACAGACAGCACTTGCGGCCTGGCTGTTACAGCAACCAGTCAATTGCACGTTGTCGCGTGAAGAAAGCTTGCTGATGCACGCCAAACGTCACCCCATTCGCATGGAGTATTCAGTTGGTTGTGACGCAGATGGAAAACTGACTGCCGTGCATGCACGAATGATCGGCGACTCAGGCTCGTACGCATCAGTTGGCATGAAAGTTCTCGAGCGAGCTGCCGGACATGCAACTGGTCCGTATTTTGTACCGAGCGTTGATATCGCTTCTGTGGCAGTGCGTAC
>CAMDVC010000056.1 GCA_945878785.1 Bifidobacterium breve
ACTCGGGCGCATTCTGTGAAAAAGATTTCGAGGTCAACCAAGTTGCGCAGTGCAAAACCGCAAATGATTCCGTCAATCGAATGTGAAGGAATAGGCAGACGCAAAATGTCTGCCTGGGCTCGCGGTGCGTTGCTGCGGTCATTCGACAACATGCCAAAAGATAGATCAATGGCTATTGGTCGCAGGTGTGCACGACGCAGGTCAATGCAAAGATCTCCGGTACCTGCTGCCAAGTCGAGAACGGTCGAGTTCGCCGGTAAAGCAAGATCTCGTACTGCTCGGCGTCGCCAACGAGTGTCTAAGCGAAAGGTCATGATTCGGTTAACAAGGTCATAGCGCGGGGCGATGGCATCAAACATTTTGCGAACCATCTGTGATTTGTCGTCACCCTGAGGCAAAGCTTTGGTATCCCATGAGGACGGTGTCTGGGGATCTGATTGGCTCACAATGTCAGGCTATGGGTGGCGGGGGACCGGACCCAAGTACGACTCGCCGATTTTGGTCACGGCACAGCAGAATGGACTAGCACTGAGTCCACTGGGAGGACCCCTCATGATTGATTTTACCCTTGCCCCCGAGCACGAAGAGATTCGTAACCGCGTGCGTGACTTTGTTGACAATGTCATTAAGCCAGCCATGGAGCCGTTCGGTCACCGCGATGATATGGCGCCTGAAATGCACAGTGAGTATGTGCGTGAATTGATCAATCTGCGTAAAAAGGCAGTTGAAGCTGGACTCTGGCTTCCTCATATGCCTACGGAGTGGGGTGGCATGGGGCTTGGTCACGTTGCTCTTGCAATGGTGCAGGCTGAAGCGGCAAAGACCCGCGTTGGGCCATGGGTTTTCAACTGTTCAGCTCCAGACGAGGGGAATATGCATACGTTGCTTCATTGGGCTACTGATGAGCAGAAGGATAAATACTTAAAGCCCCTTCTCAATGGTGTGTCATCGTCGTGTTTCGCAATGACTGAACCCGAGGTGGCCGGATCTGATCCGACTTTGATTCGTACAAATGGAATCAAAGACGGTGATGAATGGATCCTTAATGGTCATAAGTGGTTTATCTCTGGTGCACGTCGTGCAAAGTTTGCAATTCTTGTTGCTCGTACTGAGATGGATGTTCCGCCTGGGTCACGTGGAGCAAATACTGCCTTCATCATTGATCTTCCATCCAAGGGCTGGAACGACGTTCGTGAAATTGAAACAATGCATGGCGCAACTGGACACTCTGAGATTGTTATCGAAGATCTTCGGGTGCACGATTCCCAGATCCTCGGCGGCAGAGGAAATGGTCACCGTCTTGGTCAATATCGTCTCGGGCCAGCACGCTTGGCTCATTGCATGCGATGGGTTGCTCAAGCCGAAACAGCTCTCGACATGATGGTTGCACGTTCGCTTGAGCGGTACTCTCACGGTTCTCTCCTTGCAGAGAAACAGGGAGTTCAATGGCTTATCGCAGACTCTGCAATGGAGATCTACCAATGCAAGTTGATGATTCTTCATGCAGCGTCAAAGATTGATGCAGGCGAGGACTTCCGTCAGGAAGTTTCAATGTCGAAACATTTTGTTGCGAACAGCCTGAACCGAATCATCGACAGAGCTATTCAAGTACACGGAGCCCTCGGTTATTCAACAGACACTCCGTTGGCAGGCATGATGCAGAATGCACGTTGGGCGCGATTTGCAGACGGTGCAGATGAAATTCATCAAATGCGGATCGCTGAAATCACTATCAAGTCATACACAGATACGGGAAGTACTCGCGGCGCAACCGGCAACTTGCCGCTTTAGTTTGCAGCATCAATAGCGATCTGTCTGGCCCATCGGTAGTCGGCTTTGCCGGCTGGTGACCGAACAATGGCTTCGACAAAGACAAATTGCTTAGGCAGTTTGAATCGTGCGATGTAATTCTGGGCAACCTCTAAGAGTGAATCCTCTGAGGTGGATGCTCCAGCTTTAAGTCGGACAACGGCTACCACTTCATTGCCCCATCGTTCGCTTGGACGACCTGCAACAACGCAGTCATACACATCAGGGTGCGCTTTGACAGCTGCTTCTACTTCCTCTGCGAAAATCTTTTCTCCGCCTGAGTTGATTGTGACGGAGTCTCGCCCGTGAACTTCAATCAACATGTCGGCTGTTAAGCGTGCCCTGTCTCCGGGAACCACGTAGCGAACTCCACCAACGATTGGGTATGTCTTCTTTGTCTTTGTTTCGTCATTGAGATATCCAAGAGCCAGCCGGCCGCTCTTTGCAAGCCAACCAAGACCTTCGTGTCCTGCCTGCAACTCGCTGGTGAAGTCTTCAGACAAAATGTGATTCTGGGGCGCCATGGGAAAGCTGCCAGTTGTCGAACTGTCTCCGCTTGCAACTTGAGATAATTGCCCGCCAGCTTCCGATGAACCGAGCCCATCGACCAACATCACTGCCGGTAGATACTTATGAAATTCAACCTTGAGATGAGCAGACAATGGCGCCCCGCCAGACAAGATAGAGAGAAGCGATGACAAGTCGCGTGTCGAAGTAGCGAGGCCGTCAAGTAGTGGTCGAGCAAAGGCGTCTCCCACAATCAGCAGGAAGTTGGCTTTTTCTTTTTCGATGAGGCCCCAAATGTCATCGGCGTCAAGTCGATCTGGTTGCGATTGCACAATGATTGTGCCGCCTGTTAACCAAGTGCGCATTGCAATCCAATGGCCCGCTCCGTGCATGAACGGAGGGCTGGGGAGTGCGCGGAAGTTTCCTGCCGCTTCTGCAACGAATTCTTCGATCGTGCGCGCAGTTTTTGAACCGCCAAAACATTCGACAACAGCATCGGCATTGCGCCAAAGGACACCTTTCGGCATGCCCGTTGTTCCTCCCGTGTACAGAATGTAGAGATCGTCGCCGTGGTACCCCGCCGCTGGTTTGTCGGTGGAAGATTGTTCAATTGCGTCCTCGTACCAAACAGCTCCATGCAAGAGGGGATTATCTGAAGCGTCTGGCACTTGCAATATGACTCGTAAGTTTGGCAATGCGCCACGAATATCGGCGAGCAATGGTGCAAAGCGGGAATGGATGACGCATGCAGCCGCATTTGAATCGAGTAGCAGGTATTGCAACTCTTCTGCCACATAGCGGTAGTTGACATTGAATGGTGCAACTCGAGCCTTAAAGGAACCGAGCATTGTCTCTAGGTATTCGTTGCCATTGTGCAAATAAATTGCACAATGATCTTGTCCAGATTCCCAGCCGTTCAACTTCTCACGTTCGGTCTCGCATCCGAGGCCTTGTGAGACAAAGTAGTTGGCTAGTTGACGTGTACGTGACGTTACCTGTGACCAGGTGAGGCGTTTGTCACGAAAGATGATGCATTCATCATCTGGTCGAGTGGCAGCGATTGCTTCGTGTATTTCTGCGATGCCGATGATGGCTGGTGGGAATTGCGACATTGTTGAACGATAACCTCATGACACAAGGAGGGACTATGTCGAACGAATCCCACTCACCGATATTTGGAGTCTTTATTCCGCAGGGATGGAAGATGGAACTTGCTGGCATCTTTGGTGCCGCCGAGCAATGGAAGACCGCTGTCGACATTGCAGTACTTGCTGAGCATCTTGGCTTTGACTCGATTTGGGTCTACGACCATTTCCATAATGTGCCGAAACCAGCGCAAGAAGCCGTGTTTGAATGTTGGACAACTATCGCAGCCATTAGTCAATTGACTTCGCGTATTCGTCTCGGACAGATGGTGGGCTGCAATAGCTATCGCAATCCTGGGTTACTGGCGAAAATCACTTCGACAGTTGATGTGATCTCCGGTGGACGTCTTGACTGGGGAATTGGCGCCGGTTGGTACGAGAGTGAATACAAAGGCTATGGATTTGATTTTGCCAAGCCGTCAGACCGCATTGGGATGTTGCGTGAGACCGTAGAAATTGTGAAGTCGATGTGGACTCAAGAAGAAACCACGTATGACGGCAAGTACTACAAGATGTTGCGAGCGAACTGTGATCCGAAGCCGCTACAAAAGCCGAACCCCCCGGTTTGGATTGGCGGCGGTGGCGAACAACTCACACTGCGTGTTGTAGCCGAACATGCCGATGTCGCAAACTTCGGGAGTTCGGTTGATGAGTTCATCAAGAAACGTGCCATTTTGCAGAAGCATTGCACCGTCGTTGGTCGTGATGAGGATTCGATTCGTAAGACGATTTCGAGCGAAGTGTTCATTCGTGAGACTGAAGAAGAAATACTTCAGGCAGGAAGCTTGAACGTGTGGGGCAAAGATGCAACTGAATGGCGCAATGAGGCGCTTGTAGGAACCCCAGACCAGGTTAGTGAAAAGATTCAGCGTTATCTGGATGCTGGGTGTACGGGTTTTGTCCCTTGGTGCTCCGACTATCCATCGACTGAGACGCTTGAGCTATTCGCTAAAAAGGTCATACCCAACTTTCGTTGAGTTGAACTCACATTAGAAGAAGTATTGAAAGATAACTTCTGCGATGCATGAGGGCTTTGCAGCGCCTTTGCATTCAAATGTGGTCTCGAGAGTGACTCGTGCGCCACCAGGCGTGTCATCCACTGCGAGCACTTTTATACCTGCGCGTAATTCTGCACCCACGGGAACTGGCGAAATGAACCGAACTTTATTCGCGCCATAGTTGACTCCCATGGATATTCCGCCGACAGAGAAAATCTCAGGGAGAAACACCGGGCCGAGCGACAATGTGAGGTAACCATGAGCAATGGGGCCTCCGAATGGTCCAGCTTTCGCCTTTTCAACATCTATGTGAATCCACTGATGATCGCCCGTTGCTTCCGCAAATTGGTTGACTCGCTCTTGCGAGATGATCATGTACTCGGAATAACCGAGATGTTCGCCGATAAGACCCCTGAGGGCTGCGATTGATTCAATATGTCGTGGTGCCATGGACAAAGTGTTGCACACCTGAGTGCAGTGGACTTAACGCAGCCACGTGCGGGCGTACGAACGACTCATCGGGTGGAGCAAGAGCACAACGAGGGCAGCTTCGAACATGAATCCGATGAGGTCGCCACCTGTGATGCGATCTGCCAACGAAATGGAGTAACCGAGGTTTTGTTGGTGGATTGAAATGATGAATCTGGCCAACAGTGGACTAAACGAAGCAGCAATTCCGATGTACCAGCCAAGCAACTTTCCATTAGCCATGAGGAAGCCACTACCGAAGAAGCAGAGACATGACGCTAATCCGATGATTCCGGTGACTGGTCCAATAACTCGCAAGAAACCAAGCTCATTTGATTTGTCGAGAAAGCCCAGTGTTGCGAATACGCCGTCGAGGTAGAGCAGCCACGTTGCGATCCCAAGAGTCTGTGGGTGCATTCTGTCAAACCACTTGCGTTTATCTAGGTCGGATAATGCATTATGAAACACCCTCACAGTGTGTCAGGCGCGGAACCGAAACAAGGTAATGGCCGTCGAAGGAGGGGGTAAAAACCTGCTACTAATACATACATGCTTGATTTTTTAACTACTTTTGCCCAGACCCAGCCACATAAGCCTGCGGTGATTGACCATCGGCCAGGTCAGGAGCCACTTGTGATTACTTGGTCCGAGTTGAATGACAAAGCAAACCGACTTGCTCATGTGCTTATTGCACTTGGGGTTCGCGCGCCAGATTCGAAGGTGGTGTGGTGTGGTCAAAACTCAATTGGCATTGTGATCATGATGAACGCCGCACGCAAACTTGGTGTCACGGCAGTTCCTCTCAATTACCGCCTATCAGACGAGGAGACTGCATACGTGACAGACCATAGCGATGCTTCGGTTGTCTATGTTGACGCTGAATTTGCCTCCACTTTTGAGCGGGTTCGCGCGAGCATTCCTAAGGTTGAGACTGTTCTTGTTTTCGATGGGCCAGCACTTGTCGGAATGGAATCGGCGGATGAATTGATGGCAGCAGCATCAGCTGCAGAGCCAGATATCCCCGAAGATCAAGAGCCCGGCGCAACGATGATCTACACATCAGGAACCACAGGGAAACCCAAGGGTGCGTATCGACGAGCGGCTGCTGGACGCGAGCAGGGTGCCGCACTGCTCGTTCATATTGGATATTCACCTGACGATATCTATTTAACGACGGGGCCTTTGTACCACAGTGGACCTGGAGGATTTTTGGCAACAGGTTTGGCTATGGGTCAAACAGCTGTAGTTCAGCGAAAATTTGACCCTGAAGATTGGCTGCGGTTGGTTGATACATACAAGGTGACTTCAACCTTTTCTGCGCCGACACCAATCCGTATGGTGTGCAACCTTCCTGACGATGTAAAACAGAAATACGACGTGTCGTCCATGCGTCGAATGATCGCAAATGCAGCACCGTGGAGCTTCACTTTAAAGCTGATGTATCTCGAATATTTTCCAGATATTTCGCTATTCGAGGTGTATGGCAGTACAGAGTTGGGGGTCAACTGTGTTTTGAAGCCTGAAGATCAATTGCGCAAACCCGGTTCGTGCGGACAGCCATCTCCGATGGTCGAAATCAAATTATTTGACGATGATGGAAACGAAGTACTTGGCACGGGTCCAACCAATACGGGAGAGTTATTCGTTAAAAGCCCATCCGTTTTTAATGACTATTACAAACAGCACGATAAATTTTTGGCCGACCAAAGGCAGGGTTATCAGACTGTGGGTGACATCGCCTATCGAGACGATGAGGGCTTTTATTACATCTGTGATCGAAAAAAGGACATGGTTATCTCTGGAGGGATGAACGTGTATCCAGCTGAAATCGAGGGAGTCTTAGAAAACCATCCGGATATTTATGAAGCTGCAGTCTTTGGTATTCCAAGCGAGGAGTGGGGCGAATTGGTTCACGCTGTTGTTGTTAAACGACCCGGAGCAACTTTGAGCGAGGCAGATGTATCGGCACATGCCCGCACGCACTTGGCCAGTTACAAGGTTCCACGATCAATGTCATGGATGGATGAACTTCCTAAGACTGGATCGGGAAAAATTTTGAAACGTGAGTTGCGTGCACCATTTTGGGAAGGGCGCGACTCAAAAGTGTGAGCTAGTTCAGATTTTTTCACGCAAAGAGCTTTTTGTTACTACTCTGTAAGAGTGCGTAGCGGATTTGTAACCTTTGTTGGTCGACCCAACGTTGGCAAATCGACGCTTGTGAACGCAATGTGCGGGGTCAAGATCTCCATTGTGTCGAATAAGCCACAAACCACTCGCACACGAATACGTGGTATTCATCACGCCCCTGATTCGCAAGTCGTATTTGTTGATACCCCAGGTATTCATAAGCCAGTGACCTTGCTTGGTGAAAAAGTAAACGCCACTGCGCTAGAGAGCGCGAAAGATGTTGACGTCGTGTGTCTATTAGTTGATGCCACGAAGCCTTTTGGTCGTGGCGATCAGTGGGTTGCAGATCACATTGATATTGCCAAAGCGTTTGTAATTGTCAATAAAACTGACAAAGCAACGAGAGAACAAGTCATTGCGCAGCTTCATGCTGTGTCGTCTTTAGGTGCAGCTGAATACTTTCCGGTGTCAGCGCGTACGGGCGAGGGAGTCCCAGAACTTCTTGCAGCACTCAAGGCACTGATGCCCGAAGGGCCTGCCTACTACCCAGAAGACATGGTCACAGACACAGAAGATGCACA
>CAMDVC010000057.1 GCA_945878785.1 Bifidobacterium breve
CCGTACGGGTCACCGCGTGCCTATGAGCAGCCACAATGTGTCTGCCATGTTCGAAGCCATCTCCAACACCACCACCGACTGATTACAGCGGTACTATTGAAGTGCGCGGCCAAATGGGCGCCACCAGACATTTCTTGCTCGTCTGATGGGGTTCGACCGCCACTGGCACATATTCCACCGAATCCACCTGAAAGGTGCTGCCTTGTCGCGCCAGTTCTCTCGAGAAGACGTCATGTCTTCTCTTCCCATCGATCAATCGTTCGTCGACGACCTTTTGACATTGCCTCTTGACGAGTTGATGTTGCGTGCGCGAAATGTACGTGATGCTGCCCATGGCACACGCGTCACCTTTTCGCCAAAGGTGTTCATTCCTCTCACCATGTTGTGCCGCGACAAGTGTGGGTATTGCACGTTCGCCCAACCACCTGCACGTTTAGAAAAGCCGTACATGACTGCAGAAGATGTTCTTGCTATCGCTCGTCAAGGCGCACGCACCGGTTGCCAAGAAGCATTGTTCACTCTTGGTGAACGCCCAGAGGAACGTTATGAGATTGCAGCCAACTGGTTGCGCGACAACGGATACGACTCCACCGTGCATTACCTACACGACATGGCAAAACTTGTACTTGACGAAACAGGCCTGCTGCCGCATGCAAATGCGGGTGCTCTATACAGCGCCGAATTGGCAATGTTGCGCCGCGTCTCCCCTTCTCAGGGAATGATGCTTGAATCTCTGCGTGACGATTTGGAATGCCATCGCGGTGCGCCTGATAAAGAACCGCAGCGCCGTATCAATACATTGTGTGAAGCAGGGGAACTTGCCATTCCATTCACCAGTGGAATCCTGGTTGGCATTGGCGAAGAACGTCGTGACCGCATTGAAGCACTCGCACTCATTGCTGCAGCACATGCAAAGTACGGCCACGTGCAAGAAGTCATCGTTCAGAACTTCTTGCCAAAAGCCGGCACTGCGATGCACAAAGCAAAGCCATGCCCAGAAGATGAGTACCTGTGGTCTATTGCTGTTGCGCGCCTGATCTTGCCTACTTCAATCCACCTACAAGCTCCGCCAAACTTGTCAGACGACTTCGGAATCTTGCTTGACGCAGGAATTGATGACTGGGGCGGCGTCTCACCAGTTACCGCTGATCATGTAAACCCAGAACGTCCGTGGCCTGCGCTTGATCGCTTGCGTGATGTCACGGAAGACCGCGGCATGGTGCTCGCACCTCGTCTCACCATTTACCCCGAGTACGCGACAGCCCCAGAAAAATGGCTTGACCCTGCGTTGCACTTCCCCGTTATGGACAGAACTGATGCAGAAGGACTCGGTCGTGATGACCCGGGCGCTTTCTGGCCAGAAAAAGTAACTGCTGCTGATGTTGTTCACGACGGTGCAGAAGTTGTTCTCGTTGGGCACAAATCAACTCAGTGGTATTCCGGTTCAAACGTGAAACCAATGATTTTGGTACCGCATCCTCGCTTATCAGCGAAAGGACGCATTGCAGAAATCATTGAAGGCCACCGCAACGGACAAGAACTAGGTGAAGATGAAGTTGTTGCATTGTTTGCTGCCCGCGGACCAGAAGTGGGTTACCTCGCTGACTATGCAGACGAATTGCGATTCAAGACTGTTGGCAACAATGTCACCTGGGTACACAACCGCAACATCAACTACACAAATGTGTGCACATACAAATGCAAGTTCTGCGGTTTTTCCAAAGGCCCGCTCAGTCTTAACCTGCGCGGAACTCCGTATCTCTTGACCCTCGATGACATCGCAGACCGTGCAGTGGAAGCAGCCGGCATGGGTGCAACCGAGGTAACTCTGCAAGGTGGAATTCACCCTGACTTTGACGGTGACTACTACATCGACGTTACGAAAGCAGTGAAGTCTGCAGTTCCCGACATGCACGTTCATGGGTTCACAGCGCTTGAAGTAACTGAAGGTGCACACCGCAACGGCGAATCACTACGTGAATACCTTCTTCGCTTGAAAGAAGCAGGCCTTGCATCACTTCCCGGCACTGCAGCAGAAATTTTGGACGATGACATTCGTGCCATCATCTGCTCGGACAAGGTGAACACCGAAGAGTGGCTTGAATGCCATCGTCAAGCTCATTCCATCGGCTTGCATTCAAACATCACCATCATGTTTGGCAGTGTTGAGCATCCGCGTTCATGGGCCAAGCACATGGTGGTTACGCGTGAGCTGCAGAAGGAAACTAGTGGCTTCACCGAATTTATTCCGCTTCCGTTTGTTCATATGGCCTCGCCTATTTACTTGCAACGCAAAGCACGTCGCGGACCAACATTCCGCGAGAACGTTTTGATGCACGCCATTGGCCGCATTTTCTACCATGGCCACATCGACAACGTTCAGGTCAGTTGGGTCAAGATCGGCACAGCGGGTGCTGCGCAGTTATTGCAAGCAGGTTGCAATGACCTTGGTGGCACATTGATGGACGAGAACATTTCTCGTGCTGCTGGTGCAAACCATGGCCAGATGATGACTGAAGGCCGCTTTGGTGAAATTGTTGCTCCGATGCGCCGCACATTGGTGCAACGCAATACGGCTTACAAATTCCTCAGCCCTACTGCAGGTGCGTAGCAACTGCTGCACGAGCGTGCGCGATATCAACTTGTAATTGATCCTTCAATTCATCGATGCCAGAGAATTGGCGCTCGCTACGCAAGAACGCCACGAACTGAACGACTGCTACTTCACCGTACAAGTCACCGCTGAAATCCATGAGATACGCCTCGAGCAATGAATGCTCGGCGTTTACATAAAACGTGGGGCGACGGCCAAGGTTGATGGCACATGGGTGTTCACTGCCATCTGGCCGACGGTACAGACCTGCGTACACGCCATCGCTTGGCACACACATGCCGTTCGGTATTTCAACATTCGCTGTAGGAAATCCGATGGTGCGACCACGTTGGTCGCCCGTGACCACGGTGCCGACAACTTCATAAGAATGTCCCAGCATCTTTGCCGCAGTAGCTATTTCGCCACCAGCAAGGGCGCGACGAATAGCTGTGGAACTGACTGGTTCATCAATGTCATCGGCCCTATCAATGAGAACAACAGGTTCACACGTGAAATCGTGACGTTCGCCCATCTCACGCAACAAGGTGACATTGCCTTGGCGCATGTGACCGAAGTGAAAATCAGACCCAACAATCACGGTGCTTGCGTGTAAGCCATCAACAATGACGCGTTGAACAAAATCCGAGGGGATTTCTTTTGACTGTTCCGGCGTAAACGACAGCACAACCACAGCGTCAACACCGGTGGCAGCAAGAAGTTCTAGTTTCTGTGCAGTATTCGTCAACAAACGAGGTGCAGCATCAGGGCGTACAACGCTTGCAGGGTGACGGTCAAACGTGACAACAACGCTTTTCGCACCGACCTTGGCTGCCCGTTCGCGAACTTGAGCAATTACAGCCTGGTGACCGAGGTGCACACCGTCGTACGCGCCAATGGTGATGACTGAACGCTCATGTGGCCATGGCCATGCGGAAAGGTCTGTCACTACTTGCACAAGGACTAACGCTATCTCGCTTGAAAGACCACAGTGGGTTTGGCGATTCGCTCAAGCCACACTTCAAACACTCCGACAAGTTCGCCAGTGCTATCCACTGCTGCCCATGGTCCGTCGCCGTCCCACGCGATACGTGTTCGGCCAAAACGGCAATCAGTCACTTCAGAATCATCAAGCACTTGCACTGCAAGATGTCGTACTGCTTCGCGAATTGGTAACAGTGTTGGTTCTGGAATCGTGGTTGCTTCAGCAACCGAAAATGGCCCGACAGAAAAACGTCGCAAGGTGCGGATATGTGCGCCCCCGCCAAGTGCAGTTCCTAGGTCTGCACCAAGAGAACGAATATATGTTCCAGCTCCACTACGAACAGTTGCTCGAATCACCATGGGGTCATCTGTTGCCTCGACTTCGAATGAATGAACCGTGATGGGGCGCGCAGGACGTTCCACTTCGATCCCCTCGCGAGCCAATTTGTGCAACCGCACTCCGTCAACCCGTAATGCAGACACCATCGGAGGCACTTGCATAATCTCACCAAGGAATTGTTCTGAAATGATTCGACGAACATCTTCCAAGTTGGGCGGAGTCATTTCATGAGTTGCAGTAACTGCGCCAGAGTCATCTAACGAATCAGTCTCAACACCAAAAACGATTTCACATGAATACGTTTTGTCCATGTCAGCCATGAACCGAAATAGTCGTGTGGCGTTACCGACACCGACTACAAGCAGACCTGTTGCGTCAGGGTCAAGGGTGCCAGCATGGCCGATTCGTTTTTCACCAAAATGTCCGCGCAGTTTGTACACCACGTCATGGCTGGTGAGACCAGCCGGCTTATCAATAAGGACGAGCCCATGAGCCGTTGACGGCTTCTTGCGGGCCATGCCTTACTCGGCGTCGTCGCTTGACGAAATGGGAGACGTATCAGGCTGTTTACGTAACAACTCTTCAATACGAGCTGCGCTACGAATTACTTCGTCTGGTCGAAAGGACAAGATTGGGGTTTTACGTGCATGCATCTGGCGGTTAATCGATGCCTGCATACGAGGACGGAACTCATTCAGGGCCTCGATGACTCCCACGTCACCCTCTTCACCGAACATCGAATCGAAATACACGATTGCCCTGTTCATTTCCGAGTCAACGTCAATAGCGGTGATCGTTACAAGGTCGAGGCGCTCGTCATCAATGAGAGTGAGTTCGTCGGCAATGACTTCACGCAACACCTCAGACAATCGGGCGGTACGGGGATACCCCTTTGAGGAGCCTCCCTTGGACTGGCGTTTTCCCGGCCTTGGGCGCTGCTTCGACACGACCTATACGATAGGTGCTTCAATGAGTGACACCACGACGCCGTCCAATTCACGCACATCGTCAGTGCCTCCCTTTCGCTACTCTGCCCACCTTGCAACAGAACTAGAAGCGCGTTGGCAGGACTCATGGGAGCAGAACAGCACGTTTGAGGCGCCAAACCCAGCCGGTCCGCTCGGTGATCCTGCAAAAGTCGCTGGCCGAGAAAAACTCTTTATTCTCGACATGTTCCCGTACCCGTCTGGCGTTGGACTTCATGTGGGGCATCCACTCGGCTACATCGGCACAGATGTGTTCGCCCGGTACAAACGAATGAAGGGCTTCAATGTTCTGCACGCGCTTGGCTACGACAGCTTTGGTCTTCCAGCAGAACAGCATGCAATCACCACAGGAATTCACCCGCGCGTAAATACCGAGTCGAATATTGTCAACATGCGCCGCCAATTGCGCCGCCTTGGTCTTGGCCATGATCCGCGGCGCAGTATCAGCACCACAGATGAAGAGTTCTACAAGTGGACGCAATGGATCTTCTTGCAGATTCACGGTTCGTGGTGTGATCCATCAACGGGTCGCGCTCGTCGTATCGAAGAACTTGTTGACGAATTCGAAAAGGGAATTCGTGCCACCCCTACTGGTGCGTCTTGGTCGTCATTGTCAGCAGGCGAGAAACACGACATCGTTGATTCATATCGCCTTGCCTACTTGTCTGATGCGCCCGTTAACTGGTGTCCAGGCCTCGGAACCATCTTGGCTAACGAAGAAGTTACAGCTGAAGGTCGCAGCGACATTGGCAACTACCCCGTGTTTAAGCGCAACATGCGTCAATGGGTGATGCGCATCACTGCGTATGCAGACCGTTTAATCTCTGATCTTGACCGCCTCGATTGGCCAGAACCAATCAAGATGATGCAACGCAACTGGATTGGCCGCAGCGAAGGTGCTCGCGTCACGTTCACTTCTTCTGGCAAATCCATCGAAGTATTCACCACGCGCCCAGACACATTGTTTGGTGCGACATTCTTGGTGTTATCACCAGAGCATCCACTTGTTGACGCTCTCACTACTGCCTCGCAGAAATCAGCAGTTGCTGTATACAAAGCAGAAGCAGCTGCAAAGCAGGACAACGAACGCCAAGACGATTCAAAACAAAAGACTGGTGTATTCACTGGTGCAACTGCCACCAACCCAGTGTCCGGCAAAGACATTCCTGTCTACATCGCCGATTACGTTCTCATGGGCTACGGAACTGGCGCCATCATGGCTGTACCTGCCGGCGATCAACGCGACTTTGATTTCGCACGTACGTACGACTTGCCAATAACTGCAATTCAGATGCCCCCGGTCGCTTGGTTTGATCAATTAGCAATTCCATCATCGGCTGATTGTTCAACATGGCCGAGTGCATTTGTTGGTGACGGCGTATACATCAACTCAGAGAATGGTTCTCTCAATTTGAATGGTCTGGCTTCAATCAGCGAAGCAACAACTGTCATTAACGCTTGGCTTGCCGAAAACAATTGCGGAGAGCCAACCATTACGTATCGCTTGCGCGATTGGTTGTTCTCACGCCAGCGTTACTGGGGTGAGCCATTCCCCATTGTGTACGACGAAGACGGCCGCGCTCATGCAGTGCCAACATCAGCCTTGCCGGTGTTGTTGCCAGAACTTGCTGATTTCAAACCAACAGCTCTTGACCCGAACGATGCAAACAGCGACCCGATTCCACCGCTTGCTCGCGTAAAAGATTGGACCACTGTCACCCTTGACCTTGGTGACGGCATGCGAGAATATCGCCGAGAAGTAAATGTGATGCCGCAATGGGCAGGTTCCTGCTGGTATGAAATGCGCTACCTCGACCCCACCAATTCAGATGCATTTATCAACCATGAAGTTGAGCGCTATTGGATGGGACCCCAAGGCGACGGACACACAGGCGGAGCAGACCTGTATGTCGGTGGTGTTGAGCATGCAGTTCTGCATTTGCTGTATGCACGTTTCTGGCACAAGGTGTTACACGACCTTGGTCATGTAACCAGTGAAGAACCATTCCATCGCTTGTTTAACCAGGGCTATATCCAGGCATACGCATACCGAGACGACCGTGGGCAAACAGTTCCAGCAGCAGAAGTAACTGAAACTGACGGCGTGTATTCATGGGAAGGCGAAACGGTCGCTCGTGAATACGGAAAAATGGGCAAAAGCCTCAAGAACATCGTTACCCCAGACGAGATGTACGAAGAATTCGGCGCAGACACTTTCCGTTTGTACGAAATGGCTATGGGCCCTCTTGATGCAAGCCGTCCGTGGAACACACGTGACGTCGTCGGCATGCAGCGGTTCTTGCAGCGTCTATGGCGCAACGTGATCGACGAAGACACTGGCGACACTGTTGTATCCGAGGATGAAGCACCAGAAGAACTGATGCGTCACTTGCACCGCACCATCGCGGGTGTTGACGCAGACCTGCAGCACCTGCGCTTTAACACCGCTATTGCCAAACTGATCGAATTCAATAACGCACTAACTGGTCTTGTTAACACAACCCATGTTGCACCACGGGAACTGGTTGAACCGCTGGTGCAAATGCTGTCACCGTTATGTCCACACCTTGCCGACGAACTGTGGTTTCGTCTCGGCCACGACACCACAGTCACATATGTTCCCTTCCCCGTTGCAGACCCTGC
>CAMDVC010000058.1 GCA_945878785.1 Bifidobacterium breve
TGTGATTTGAACCAACGCGCCAACTTCGCAGCGCTGGTGGTTTTACCTGAACCTTGCAGACCTGCCATGAGAATGACAGTGGGCGGAATACTGCTGTATGCAATCTTGAGAGTTTCCCCACCGAGCATTGCCACCAGTTCGGCATTAACTATCTTGATGATTTGCTGGCTCGGGTCAAGCGCTTCAGAAACTGTGATGCCGATTGTTTGTTCGCGAATACGCGCCACAACGTCGCGCACAACACCAACGTTGACGTCGGCTTCTAGGAGTGCGGTACGAATTTCAGCAAGGACTTCATCAACGTCAGCCTCGGTGAGACGACCTTTGCCGCGAAGGCGTTTTGCTATTCCTTGTAGCCGGTCGCCTAACGAATCAAACATGCGATCCTTAGGTTATCGGCGCTATGCCACTGAAAAAGAGTGTCAGCCAACGACAACGGCAGTGACATAATCCTTGGTAATCGTGAGATTGACTCGATTGGTCTGATAATCCTTGGTCAACATGTATGCCTCACTGTCACGCATTGCGACACGAACTTGCCAACCCAATTCGGCAGCAACTTTTTGTGCCTCGGCCTCTGTGAGACCAATCAATTTTTTTGATGACGCATCGTCAAGTGCTACCACAGGATTCGTTGGGTTCACTGCTGACCCTGGAACAACCCCTGGTGAACCATCAGACGAATCACCATTAGGGGAAACAGGGTCAACAGGCATCGGTTCAGACTCAGGTTCCCCACCATCAGTCACTTCGCTGTCACCATATGAAAGATATTTATCTTCAATGGCAAGAACAGTGCCAACATCGCCGTCAGCATTGGTGAAGGTGTACGCGGGCAACAAGATGCTTGACTTATTTGTCAAAGTTGTCTGCATCAGGGCCAGTCGCACGCCAGTGATTGGCACCGTGACTACAACAGGGGCCGAACTGTTGACTACCGGAGACGACACTGTCGTATCAATAGCGGACCGAGCAGTCGGACCCACCAACCCATACTGCAATTGACTCAACCGCTTCACCGCATCCTTTGGAGCGACAAGCGGATACGACCCTGCGTTTTTCAGTTCGACAAGCGGACCTGATGCATACATAATTTTTGCGTCGCTACCGAAAGAAACAAACAAAGACATATTGCTAGAAATATCACGGGCCATAAACGTTCCGACAACATCGGTTGACCCTTCCGATTTTGTTGCACTAAACGAATACGGCTTCACTCGCAAGCCAGCATCCTGCAACAGTTTCGTCACTAGTGCAATTGCGGTTGCTTCGTCAGGAAGATTCACTGGCGGAGCTGGATTCCCTACTGGGTCGCCGGCATCTGCACATTCTGCATTGGGTGGGCATGCAACAGAAGAGGTTGTTCCGGAGCCTGCTGGCCCTGACGAATAATTCCACCATGCGCTCGACACATCCACAAATAGTCGCAACCCTGCGCCAGTCTTATCATCTAGTCCGATAGAGAAGTTGTTCTTATCTTCTTTCACTACGTCACCTGACAACCCGAATGACACTGCCAACTTTCTCAGTGTGCCTATGTTTTCTTTCAAGGGATTCACCGACCATGCTGCGGCTGTATCTCCCAGATCAGGAAGTTCATTCAGGACTGAATATGAAACATCTTGTGTGTATGCCAACTTTGCATCTTCTGCATTTTGCGAAGAAGATGGATCAGCGCGATTAGAACCTGACTTCACCTGTGATGACTTCAGCGACAAGACCAAAGGCTCAGTTGATCCACATGCCGCAAACATGAGAGCCGACGTAGCAACAACTGCGACTGTGGAGAGAAAACGACGATGCAACATAAATACCTTTTGGCTCGTCTCTATTTTACAGATAATGCCTCCGTGAATACGGCAGCACGATTGTTCCTATTCAAACAATGCTGAAACGAACTCAGACGGGTCAAACGCAATCAAATCGACTGCAGTTTCCCCTAAACCAACTAGCTTTACTGGAATTCCGAGTTCAGTCTCGATAGCAAACACAATGCCACCCTTTGCTGAACCATCAAGTTTGGTCAACACAATTCCGGTGACATCTGTGGCCGCTGCAAATTCGCGAGCTTGGGCAAGACCGTTCTGCCCTGTTGTTGCATCAATAACTAGCAAGACTTCGTTCACGACACCTTCAGCCTTGTCGGCAACGCGTCGTACTTTTTTCAGTTCTTCCATCAGGTTTGATTTGTTCTGCAAACGCCCTGCAGTATCGCCAAGCACTAATTGAATTCCTTTTGCTGCAGCGCTTTGAATTCCATCAAAAATGACTGATGCAGGGTCTCCCCCTTCAGCGCCGCGCACAAATGCGGCACCGGAGCGTTCCGCCCACACCTGCAACTGTTCAGCTGCTGCGGCACGAAAGGTATCGCCAGCCGCCATCAGCACAGTTCTGCCCTGTGCGGCTTGAGCCATAGCAATTTTTCCGATGGTGGTGGTTTTACCGACACCATTGACGCCAACGAACAACCAAACATTGGGTGAACCAACAGCATCAAGATGTAACGACCGATCAGAAGTTGCCAATTGAGCTGTCATGCCATCACGTAACGCAGCAATCACTTCGTCTGGTGAGCGCAATGAACCGTCTTTTACAGCGGCACGCAACGGATCAAGCAATCGAGTTGCTAATCCAATGCCAATATCAGCGAGCAATAAAGTTTCTTCAAGTTCATCCCAGGTAGCGGAATCAATTCCTCGTCCACGAATGGATTGAAATGCCGAAGCGAACAAGGACCGAGTACGGCCGGCTTTCTCGCGCACGCTTGGCGCAACAGTTACTTCCGAAACAACAACTTCAGGAACCGCGATGGGCGATTCATCGACAACCGTCTCGACTGCAGTGCTAGCGACTACCCGCGTGCGCTTGCTGCGACTGCGAAGGACAACAAAAATCGCTACCCCTACGCCGCTAGTACCAAGAGCAATGGCAATGTTTGTTGTAGCCGAGGCGAGCATCTGTTCTCCTAGCGCATCAATGCGTCAGTGGAACGTTCAATGATGACCTTTGATGAGCCACCTGGCTGCATAGAAACACCCATAAGGCAGTCGGCTGCTTCCATGGTGCGCTTCTGGTGACTGACAATGATGAGCTGAGCATCACGACGGAATTCACTGACGAGACCAAGGAATCGATGCAGGTTGACATCGTCAAGAGCGGCCTCAACTTCGTCCATCACATAGAACGGAGACGGACGGCTGCGGAACACAGCAAATAGATACGCAAGCGCAGTAAGGGAACGCTCTCCACCTGACAACAAGGACAACTTCTTAAAGGTCTTGCCGGGTGGTTGTGCTTCCACTTCAATACCTGTGTTCAACATGTCGTCAGGATTCGTCAAGACCAACTTGCCCTTACCGCCCGGGAATAACAACGCAAAGAGGTTAGTGAAGTTTACGCTGACATCAGCAAACGCTTCAGCAAATACAGATTGAATTTCAATGTCGACAGCTGCGATTATCTGGGCAAGTTCTCGTCGCGATGCCCGAACGTCGTTCAGTTGCTCTTCAAGGAACTGGTGACGCTCTTGCAGTTCAGTGAACTCTTGTAATGCAAGAGGGTTGATTGGGCCCATGAGGCGAATATCACGCTCAAGGACACGGGCGCGATCTGCATGGGTGACACCTTCAATCACTTCTGGCATCGGTGCAGTCTCAGCTGCTTCTGGTTCAACCTCAAGATCGCGGCGAATCATTTCAACAGCAGCTTCTAACCGCATGCGAGCTTCTGCTTCTTCAACATCAACCCGGCGAACGCGCTCACGCAGTTCTTCGAGTTGCCGTTCTGCTTCATGGCGTCCACGGCGTGCGTTATCAAGGAGAGTTGCAACAGCGCGCACTTCGTCACTTTGGCGCCGACGCATCTCGTGCAATTCAGCAAGACGTGCTTCAGTTGACGCTCTGTGAGTTTCAACAAGGTCGGACAGTAACCCGACTGCAACAAGCGCTGCTTCGATTTTCTGACGACGAGTACCAGCCTCTAGTCGAGCAGCAGAGTCCACTTCAAGACGTCGCTCGGTATCGCTTGCGCGTTGCTTCAGGAATTGTTCACGCTCACGTAAGCCAGCGACTCGAACGTCAAGGTCTTTGCGTCGCAGCACTAGGTGAGCTGATTTAGCATCAATGGTGGCCCGCTCTTCTGTCTGAGCACGTGCGGCTGCAACTTCTGCAGCTTCTGATTCTTCAAGACCAGGCAGAATTGCTTCTAATTCCAAAACGCGCTGTTGGTATTGCGTCAGGCGAGCACGTGTCTCATTTGTGGCATCGCGAGTGATCTGTTGTTCAGCCGCATTGGCACGTCGATCATTAATAGCAGTAGTCAATTTGTCTGAGGCACTTTCAACCACAACCAATTGACGATCAATTTGTGTTTGAAGTTGAGTTCCTTCCTGGCGAGCTGCAACGAGACGTGTCCTTGCAGATTCCACTTCGTTAGCAAGTCGTGCAAGATCAGCGACTGCTGATTCAACTTCTATACGAGTTCGATCAATGACTTCTTGAGAACCAAGATCATCAGCAGCACCGAGACGCCAACCAGATGGAGACAAACGGTCACCACGGCGAGTGACAACAGTGGCAGAGGATGAATTTTCTACAACTGCAATTGCTGCACCTAAATCATCCGTACAACCAATGTGAGACAACAGTGAATCGAGCAATGCGACCACGGCGGCAGGTGCACCAGATGCAGGTCGGACATGTGAGCGAACTGATTGAACGCCAGCAAGCAACGCGGTTGATGCATTCTGACTGATTCCGAGGGCAAGAACCGCACCATTGTGGTCAACAGCCTGTAACGCTTCAATTGCCCGGCGAGCCGATGAAGAATCAGATACAACAATTGCGGAAAGTGCTTCACCAAGTGAGGCTTTCACCGCTGCATCCCAGCCAGCATCGACGTCAAGAAGATCTACCAGTGCGCCGACTACTCCGGAAACATTGGCTAGATGTTCAGCACCGATGCGGGCGCGGGAAGACGCGACCGCTTCTTCCAAAGATTCTAGTTTTGCCGAGGCACGTGCACTGCGACGTTCTGCTGCGGCACGCGCAACTTGTGCCTCGTCACCCAGCAATTCAATTTGTTCACGGGTATCTGTGACATCAACCAACTGAGCCCGCAATGAGCCCACTTCAGTTTCAGCATCAGCCAATTCAGATTGCAGACGATCAATACCTACTGCAACATCTGCATCGTGCACGACTAGTTGCTCGGTACGAGCCTGCATCTTCTGGGCTTCACCAGCACCTTGTTCTACAGTGTTGCGCAATATGCGAAGTTCACCACGCACCTCTGCTGCAGCGTTTGATGCTTCATTGCTTTGCACCATGTGAAAGAGACCTTGTTCGGTGCGCTCACGCTCGAATGTTTGTTCCTCTTCTTGCAACAAATCATGTTCTTGCATGGCAATAGCAAGACTGCGTTCAACGTCAATCAGTTCTTCACGCATTTGTGCAGCATCGGCTTCAAGTGCTGCCACAACATCATCTGCAATAAGTTGCCCCTGGTCGCGCTCCATGGAACGGCGGCGTTCAGCAATAACTGCTGCTAGTCCACGTGCGCGTTCACGCAATTGTTCGACACGCATCAATTCGTCGTTAACGCCTGATTCGCCACGGGCAGACAAATCTGCCTCCGCTGCCAATACTTCTGTGTCTAATGCAGCCAGTTTTTGGCGAATTTCTTTTTCACCCGCATCGCTGGATAGTTTTTCTCCGGCAAGAGCAGTGAGTCGAGCGCGCAACGACGCAACTTCACGCCCTGATAAGAACAAACGCAAAGCACGAAGTTCTCCAACAATTTCTCCATGACGACGGGCAGCTTCTGCTTGACGCTCTAGTGGGCGCAACTGGCGGCGCACTTCACGAATGAGGTCTTGTACGCGCAACAAGTTGACTTCTGTTGCTTCTAGACGACGCTCCGCCTTTTCTTTGCGCTTGCGATACTTCAGAACGCCTGCGGCTTCTTCAATAATCGCACGACGGTCCTCTGCACGAGCAGTAAGTACCGCATCAATTTGGCCCTGACTGATAATGACGTGCTGTTGACGTCCTACACCTGCATCAGACAAAAGTTCCTGTACATCGAGCAATCGGCATTCAACGCCATTGATGGAATATTCGCTGTCTCCGTTGCGAAACAATGTCCGCGACACACTGATTTCAGAAAAATCAAGAGGTAACAGACCAGCAGAGTTATCAAGTGTGAGGGTTACCTCAGCACGACCAAGTGCTGCACGCTTGTTTGTGCCACTAAAGATGACATCTTCCATCTTTTGGCTTCGCACAGAACTAGGTGCTTGCGCGCCCAATACCCACGCAATTGCATCAACAACGTTTGACTTTCCTGAACCGTTTGGACCGACCACAACGGTGACACCTGGCTCCATTTCGAGGACGGTGGAATCGGCAAAGGACTTGAAGCCCTTGAGGGTGAGAGATTTAAGGAACACGGCGAAACCAACAGTAATAGACGGGCACTGTGTTCAGGGAATGGCACTCTATTTTTGACAGCGAGGGCAATATGCCGTGGACCTACCTGCTGCCACGACTCGGACAATGTCTGCTTTTCCACAGCTGACACATCTCTTTCCATCCCGTCCGTAGACACGATGTTCTGCCTGAAATGATCCGGTTTTGCCATCAATATCGACATATTGGGAATCATCGAGAGTTGACCCCCCTGCCGCAATTGCATCTGTCAGCACCTCAGAGATGTATTGCGCAAGGCGCCGAATCTGCATGGCGCTCAACGAGTCCGCGGTGCGATTCCACCTCAGGCCAGCACGATGCAAAATCTCGTCAGCGTAGATATTGCCAATTCCTGCGACCACATGCTGGCTGAGCAATATAGGTTTAATAGCTCCGCGTTTTCCCTTCAGGCGATCTGCCAGAACAGAGCTGTCGAAATACTCACAGATGGGGTCAACGCCGAGTCGGATGAGTTCAGGCAACACTTGCGCCGTGTGTAAAGGGTCGAACACCACGACTTCACCAAAGGTGCGAGGGTCAACGAACCACATTTCGTCACTGACGCCATCTCGCGCAGACAATGACAGCACCACATGAGTATGTGCTGGACGTTTTGTGCCGACTGGTTCCACCAATACGCGTCCGCTCATGCGCAGATGAATCATCATCTCTTCGCCGGAATCAAGATCGCACAATAAATATTTGCCACGACGACGCGCAGAAGTGATTGTTACTCCCGTTAAACCGTGAATAACAGCCTCACGACCCACGCGACGCACTGATCGTTCACGGCCAACTTCTACTGAAGTGACTTTTCGACCGACGACTTTAGCTTCAATCCCCCGCCGAACGGTCTCAACTTCTGGCAGCTCAGGCATTGTGCTGTTCGACGAGAGCGTCGTATGCACCAACGGCGGCAATTTGTTCGGCTGCTTTTTTTGTTCGTCCACTACCTGAGCCATAGGCACGACCATCGATATAGAGAATTGCAGTAAACACACGCTCGTG
>CAMDVC010000059.1 GCA_945878785.1 Bifidobacterium breve
CGTGCGGATGCTGGAATCATGCCCTTGGTGTAAGACAACACTCCGTGACCAACGACTACGGAATATGAGCGATCACCAAGATCAACAATCTCTTCTACTGCGTCACTCATGATCTTTTCCTACAAATTCTTCTTGCTCATCTAAAGCATCTATTAATAATTCAACAACCGACTCGATACTGCGATCAGATACATCAATCACAATGTCTGCAACCGAAGCATAGAGCGGGCCTCGATCTTCTGACATCTGCGTCAAGGTTCCCATTCGATCATTGTCAAGGAGCGGGCGATGAACACCTTTAGCGGTGCGTTCTGCAAGGACTTCTGGTCGAGCATGCAGCCATACGACTACTGCTGAGCCTGCATCTCGCGCATGATCAAGCATCGCTCTGTTCTGTTCACGGACAACGACACCGCCGGCACCTGCAATGACAGGGCTTCCCGGTCGTGCTAGGCACTCACGCAAAACTTCTGATTCAAGTTCACGAAAGGTAGCTTCACCTGACTCAGCAAAAATCTCACGGACCGATCGACCATCACGAGACTCAATCAATTTGTCTGTATCAAGCAGTTCCACGTGAAGATGTTCTGCAAGCAATCGAGCCACCGTTGTCTTTCCCGTCCCCATAAGTCCGACGAGGACAATGCAGGGTTCAGAACGGGTCACGACTCTAGTGTTGCTCGAAATGACGTTGCGTTGCGAACGAATTCAGAAAGTGAGTCTCCGCCGAACTTACGTTGCGCCTCTGCGGCAAGCACTAAAGCAACCATTGTTTCGGCAATTACGCCTAACGCCGGCACAGCCGTGACATCTGTACGTTCTTTGAAGCTGACAGTTTCTTCTTTAGTCACCGTGTCAACGGTCTTTAACGTTGGCCTATTCAAGGTAGAGAGTGGCTTCATTGCCGCACGCACGATGAGTGGTTCACCGGTAGTGATGCCACCTTCCGTGCCTCCTGAACGATGACTGTCACGCACATAACGGAGATTTGTTGCGTCCCACGAAATGGGATCATGGGCTTGACTTCCGCGTAATCCGGCAATTTCCCATCCGTCACCAATCTCAACAGCCTTGACTGCCTGAATGCTCATGATTGCTTGGGCCAACAGAGCATCGATCTTGCGATCCCAATGAACATGACTTCCTAGCCCAATAGGAACTCCATGGGCAATAACTTCGACAATTCCTCCGAGGGAGTCACCTTCGCGAGCAGCCGCCTTGATGGCAGCGATCATTGCGTCTTCACCAGACTTCGAAAAACAACGCACTTCTGATGTATCAATTGCAGCCAAATCGGCCATGGTGGGCAACGTGGTTGATGGGGCTGCGGCCTCTCCCATGCGAACAACATGACTCAGAACTCCGACACCAAGATGCGATAACAGCTGCTTTGCCAATGCGCCAGCAGCAACACGTGCCGCAGTTTCACGTGCGCTTGCACGTTCGAGCACATCTCGTGCATCTGTAAAGCCATACTTTTGCATCCCCACGAGATCGGCATGTCCTGGCCGTGGTTGAGTCAATGGAAACTCAGTGGCCCCAGGTTCAGGAGACATTTCTGCATGCCATTTATCGCTACGAAACCATTCAGAGTTTTGTATTTCGATTGAGATAGGAGAACCAAGCGAGCGACCGTGACGAACTCCACCAACCAAGGTGACGCGATCTTCTTCAAAGCGCTGACGCGGGCCTCTGCCATAACCAAGTCGACGACGAGCTAATTCAGATTCAATATGTTCGGCCAAAATGGGGAGACCTGCAGGAAGACCCTCGACAATAACTGTGAGGGCGCGACCATGAGATTCACCGGCTGTGAGGTACCTAAGCACAGTTTTCAGACTACTTGCGGCGAGCGGAAAGTTCCCGCTCTGCAGCTAATCGCATCACCGATGCGTCGGAGAATTCGCCAAACCAGAGTTTTTGCTGGTGTCGAGCTTGATGAATCAGCATCCAGAGCCCATCTACCACCGTGGCGCCAGTCACGCGAGCGACAGAAAGCAACGATGTCTCTAATGGTGAATAGACAGCATCAAGAACAGTCAATTGGTTGTGAAGCACCGATGAGTCAACTGGCATATCAGAACTATTCATGCCGAGAGATGTCGCATTAATCAATATTGACGCAGAGGCAATGCTGCTCTGGTCCCCCACAGAAATTGATGCTTCGTCTCCGAATGCAGCAAAAGAACCCACAAGTTCCATCGCATGAGACCGTGTCCGATTCACAACGACCACATGTGCCCCGCGTCGAACAAGGGCAAGCGCAATAGAACGCGCAGTGCCACCAGCACCGAGTACAACAACAGTTGCCCCGCGCAAGCGAGCACCACCCTGTTCAATCAGGGCATCACAACACCCATCGCCATCCGTGTTGTGCCCAATTAATCCCGTAGGGCCAAAGGTGATGCAATTCACGGCATTTAAAAAGTCGGCGTCAGGGGTCACGAAGTCTATGCAATCAATGACTGCTTCCTTCAAAGGCATGGTGACTGATAATCCGATAAGACCAGCCGATTGAAGCTTCGACATTGTTGCATTGACGTCACTGATACCGCATTCCACAGCAACATATTCTCCCTCACGACTAGCGGCTAAGAAAGCTGCATTATGAATAGAAGGCGAAAGTGAATGCGATATTGGGGATCCGATTACTGCTGCAATCGCACTCATGGCAGTAGACCCGCAGTTTTAGATTTCTCTACGTTCAACAAGTGCTGTTCGTATGTGGTTGCAAACACATGACCGCCCGCTTCATCCGCAAGGACGTAGTACAAGTATTCACACTTCACGTCAGCAGGAAGACCTGTACAAGCTGGGTCGCTTGCGGGAGGTGATCCGAAAGGTGCGAGAGCAGCCTGAATTGAAGCCTTGCCTGGGTTCGCAATTGGAGTCGGAGGTAATCCTGGATTGATATATGTGTTGTACGGAGTATCTGTGGCCTTCATATCAGTCCAACTCATTACAGGATCTTGGCCGTATTTCACCGAAGCATCGATTTCTAGTTTCATTTTCTTGGCCAAACGATTGTAAATAACCTGGGCAATTTTTGAACGGTCAGTTGCAACTTTGGCTTCGCGTTCGATCAAGGAAGCAATAATTAAAATCTCATACGGACGAAACCCTCGGGCCTTAGCTCCAGCTGCCAAATCAACTTGTCGAGCCACCCGCTCCATCATTGATGCCAAACGAGTAACGACTCGAGATTCTGTGTCATCTCCTGAAATTTGATACGTATCTGGAAACAACAAACCTTCGAGAGACGTTTTTGACTTTGGTCGCAATGTAGACACCGTGTCAAGACTGTTTGCAGCAGCCAGAAAATCTTCTGGCTTCATAAAAGTCATCTTCTCGGCGAGTCTCTGCGCCATTTGATCCACGGTCATTCCTTCAGGGAAGGTGACGGAGATGAAGGTCTGATCTGGCGGGGTTGACAACGTTTCGATAATTGATCCCGCGTTGTCCTTGGGCTGTAACGCGTAATAACCAGGGGTGAGAGCGACCGACCCCTTCGTAGAGACGTACCAACGAAAAATTGTGGAATTGCTAATAATGCCGGCGCTTTTTAAGCGCGAAGCAACAGACGAAATTGTGTCGCCATCATTTACCGTGAAATTGACAGCAGCTCCTGGGGCCCCAGACGGATTAAGAACACGAGCGGTCCACCAACCCATGCACCCGAGCAACAAGAGCGAAGATGAAACAACAATGGCTACTGTGCGTGTTACCCCTCGTAGTTGGCCAAACTCAGGAGGGGTTGATTCAAGTGAATCTTCCGACACTGCAGTCACCCGATCCCACGGGTCATCATGCCAGTTATTAGGCAGAAGTGGGTCACCTGTCATGATTTGGCCTGATGGGCTTGGGTGTCTAACCACGATTGCAACATGACCGCTGCAGCAACTTTGTCAACAACGCGGCGACGCGCTTGAGCATTCATCTTTTGTTCCATCAACACTCGATCTGCTTCCACCGTTGTCAGACGTTCATCGTGAACATGGACCGGTACCCCCACAACCGTAGCCATGCGCGCTGCTTCGACTCGGGCAGCTTGTGCAGCCTTTCCTTCAGAGCCATCCATGTTCAAGGGCAACCCCACGATGACAGCCTCTGCTTCTTCTTCAACAACCATCTTTGCGATGTTGCGGTGATCGCCACCCATGGATCCACATCGCAGCAAAACGGTGTACGGGGTTGCGATAGTGCCACTGCGATCAGATGTTGCAATGCCGATTCGCTTTGAACCGAGATCAACGCCAAGCACTCTCACGAATTATGCAATCGAACCGATAGCGGCTCGGGCCTTGTCCTGTGCAAGTTGTATCGCTTCATCGAGTGCAGCCGGATTTTTTCCACCGGCCGTTGCAATGTCGCCTTTACCTCCTCCGCCTCCTCCTACTGCTTGGGCGGCTTCCTTAATAAGTTCTGACGCGTTACCTTTCACCGCAGACGTGGTTGCTGCAACGAGCGACACTCCACCAGTATCAGTGACAGCACCAACAATGACTGCAATAACGCCGGGCTGTTGACGAATAGCAACTGCTAGGTCTCTCACATCGCCAGCGGTAAGCCCATCAACGCGCGCAACGACAAGACCATCAACTGCAGTAGCTGCTAGCTCAACTGCCCGTCCAACCGACAACTTCCCACGCAGGGCTTTGATCTCGTCGTGAGCAGCTTTCAACTCATCAAGTCTCCGTGATACGCCAACTGCTGCTTCGTCGGGACGCACGCCTACTGCCTGTGAAATTTCATTCAAAATCGCATCGTTGCGCTGCATATATGAAACGGCGTTTGCGCCGGTAACAGCCTCGATACGACGCAGGTTCGAGCCGATTGATGACTCACCAATGATTTTGATGAAGCCAATGTCTCCAGTGGCTGATACGTGCGTTCCGCCACACAATTCAGTTGAGGCCCCAGCATTCAAGACACGTACGATGTCGCCGTACTTATCGCCAAAGAAAGCAATGGCTCCGGCGGCTAGCGCTTCTTCCTTAGAAGATTCAGTGGCCGTGACAGTTGAATTAGCCAATACCTGGGCATTCGCCAAAGTCTCAATTCTGATGATCTCTTCAGCCGTGACACCGTCATAGTGACTGAAGTCAAAACGCAATCGATCGGGAGATACAAGCGAACCAGCCTGTTTGACGTGTTCACCCAACACAGTTCGAAGCGCCCAATGCAAAACGTGTGTGCCCGTGTGATTACGGCGAGTAGCTGTTCGCGCCTCGACGTCAATACGAGCTGTGACTGCTACTCCTTCTGTGGGTTCCCCGGACACAACTCGACACACGTGTCGACGCAGTCCTGGAAGTGCAAAGTTTGTATCAATGACTGACAATTCAAAACCTTCACCAATGATGCTGCCGATATCGCCAACTTGACCGCCGCTTTCTGCGTAGAACGGAGTGTGATCAAGAAAAACTTCGACACACGAGTCATCACCATCAATTACTGCAAGAACAGTTGACTCAGACGCGTCATGAACATATCCAACGAATTCGGTCACTCCATGAGTTTCCATAACCTCGCGATATGCCTCCACCCGATCCGCATCAGAACGACCAGACTTACGCGCACTCTTGGCACGTGTCTTCTGTTCATTCATTTCAGATTGAAAACCAGCAATGTCGACTTCGACTCCACGTTCACTGGCAATCTCTTGCGTCAGTTCCAATGGGAATCCGTATGTGTCATGTAACAAGAACGCAGATGTGCCAGATAACTTCTTGCCGCCTGCAGACAAATCATCTTCAAGGATTGACAAACCGGTCTTCAAAGTATGACGGAACCGTTCTTCTTCCTTTGTCAAAACACCCAACACAAAGTCTTTGTTCTTCGCAATATCGGGGTACGCATTAGCCATGACATCGATAGCCGTATTGGCTAATGACGGCATCACAAGCTTTTCGGTACCGAGTAGATAGGCGTGGCGGACTGCGCGACGGATAATTCGTCGAAGCACATAGCCACGGTTTTCATTACTGGGAAATACACCGTCGTTAATAAGCATCGCTGCTGAACGTGCGTGTTCTGCCAGGACTCGCAAACTAAAACTGTTGCGGTCTTCGTAGTCGCCGATTTTGTATTGTGCGCCAGTAGTTGACTGTGCTTGTTCAATAATTGGAAACAACACATCTGTCTCCCATACCGAGTCAACGCCTTGTACAAGCGCAAGAATTCGCTCTAAACCAGCTCCGGTATCAATGCTGGGCTTTGGCAATGGCGAGCGGGAACCATCAGGAGCCTGGTTGTACTGCATGAACACTAGGTTCCAGAACTCCATAAAACGGTCGCCAGTTGGGTCGTTTGCAGGACCACCATCAGGCCCGAATGCTGATCCGCGATCAATATGAATTTCAGAACATGGTCCGCATGGTCCCGTGTCCCCTGCTTGCCAAAAATTGTCTTTATCGCCGAGTCGTTGAATGCGATTCATAGGCACACCGACTTGTTCGTGCCACATTGCTTCGGCCTCATCGTCTGATTCATGCACAGTGATCCACAAGCGATCGCCATCGAAGCCAAAAACCTCTGTTACTAATTCCCATGACCAGGGAATTGCATCAGATTTGAAATAGTCACCAAAACTGAAATTGCCAAGCATCTCGAAAAAGACAAGGTGACGTTTCGTGCGGCCCACCTCGTCAAGGTCATTATGTTTTCCACCGGCTCGGACACATTTTTGAACGGTCACTGCTCTGTTGTACGGAGCGACTTCGTCTCCCATGAAATAGGGCTTGAACGGCACCATGCCTGCCACAGTGAACAACAATGTGGGGTCGTGCGGAATCAGGCTCGCAGACGGGACAATGGTGTGCCCCTTGTCGGCAAAATAGCCAGAGAACGCTCCACGAAGCGCGTCAGCTGAGCGCGGGATACTGGAATTTGTCGACGATGCCATGAAGGCACCATCTTAGCGATGGCTGGTTCTCTGGCGGGGTGGGTTATGGCGACGAGTCGAAGCAGCAGACGAACTGGACATTGGTGATGACGTTGATGCCGGATCTGACGCTTCCCTATTGCGGTATGCACCAATCAAGGACATCACTCCATCAGACAGGGCCACGACACTGCGTCGAAGACCAGCAGTAATGGCGTCAGCGATGTTGGCAGGTGTCAATTTCTCAGACACAGTCACTATGGTTCGTTTCGCCCAAACTACAGCACTCGCTCCGGCGATAGCCCCACACACGAACCAAAACATGCGGCGCATCATGACTGCACCACTGCGACTGTGTTACTTAGAGTCCTCATGGTCTTCACGGTAGTACCGCAATTCACCTAATCCCAACGGGAGATACGACGGGGGCTGCACAGTGGTCGGAGGAGCTTGCCCCGTATGGCCTTCCCGCACATCTGACAGTGCGCGCG
>CAMDVC010000060.1 GCA_945878785.1 Bifidobacterium breve
CCCATTGATAATCAGGCAGCGGTTATTTCCTTTCCACGGGACATGTGGGTAACGCAAGCCGGCTCAACGCGCCAAGGGCGCATCAACACCAACTTCGATAAGAAGAATCCAAATCGTCTGATTCGTACTATCAAAGAGAACTTTGGCATTTCCGTAGATCACTATGTCAACATTGACTTCTGTGCCTTCAAAGAAGTCATCGATGCCGTGGGTGGAGTCAGGGTTCCGTTTGCGAACAAAGCTCGCGACAAGCGCACCGGATTTAAGGTGCTGAAAACCGATGTTTGTTTCACCTTTGAAGGTGACCACGCACTCGCGTATATGCGTTCACGTCATTACCAGTGGTATGACCCTGCACTTCAGAAATGGCGCACTGACCCGTCATCTGACTGGGGCCGTATTGCGCGCCAACAAGACTTCATACGTCGTCTTGTGAAGAAGGCATTAGACAAAGCACGCACCAACCCACGTGTTGCAACGGGAATTCTGAATGCCGCGTTAAAGAATGTGATCACTGATGACCGCCTCAATGCTTTGACAGTTCTGCAATTGGGTCAGGCCATGAAAAATTTTGATGCAAACACCATGGGTAGCTACACCATGCCAGGAATTGGGCAAGTGATCGATAAGGCATCAGTCATCGTGCCTGATTTCGAAAGTGACGAGTCGAAGAAGATTCTGTCGGTTTTTCAAGGCAAGGCAAGTTTGTCAACCACCTTGAAAAAGACCTCAACCATTGCGCCTGCTACAGAATTCACTGAACTCACTTCAGTGATAGCAACTTCTTCGGTTATGCAACTTGCGATGTCAAAGCCTGCAGCGGCTGCAACCACGACTACGACCACAACAATTGTGCCCTCTGTGATGATTCAACAAGAGACTAAGGGCATCGTTCCAGTAGACGACCCGAACTGTCAGTTCTAGTTATTCAAGAACTCGCGCGAGTACTTCTGGTATTTCGCTTGGCCCGTTCACCAGTGCAATGCGCGCACCAATTCTGTCCGCAAAGGCTTGCGCTTCGGCATGATCTTCTGCAGGCGCAATCACAATTACTTCATCCATACTCATAGCGGCAGCTTCGGCGTCTCCGTCCACGGTCGCACGACAATCTGACAGAAGTATTGCCACTCGTCTACCCGCACGAGAGCGTGACAGTTGTTGCTGACCCGCGAGCAATGCACCAGCCAAGTCTGTTGTGCCGTGGCCACGCAATGTCAACACATCGTTAATGACTCGCTCACTTGATTTCGGAACATCCTGAGATTTTGCAACCACCACATCTTTACCGAATGCAATGACGCTGTAATCCTCTGGGCACCGACTTGCGACAGCTGCTGTCGCAACAGCAGAAGTTGCCAACGGTTTGCCACCCATTGATCCGCTGCGGTCGAGCAGCAGACAAAACGCAGTCCCCGGTTTGCGCCAACCACGAATTCGTAAACGTTCCGGGTCAAGCGCAATGCCGTTACGAGCTTCACTGATGGCATCAAGGCTTGCGTCGATATCAATATCGCCAGCATCAGGTCGGTATGCCTGTTCTTCCATCTTGCCGATTCCGTGTGGGCGTGTGCGACCGCGTTTACCGATATCGAGCATCAGTCGCCCTGCTAGCTCTTGTGCCAACGCACGTAGTGCAGGGTCTGTTGCGCCCGTTAAATCAGCAAGCATGCCCAACATTTCATCGGGGCTGTTCTGCATTGCTTCATCGACAGCAACTTCATCTAATTCACCAACTTCTGGCGAGATGTTTTCAAAATTTTCGTGGCGAGACAGGTCACGACGAGACGTGGTGCGCTTCCCTGCTTCGGCGACAGCTTGATCTGCTTCGTCGCCTTCTTTCGTTAGCGGGAGGTCGTGTCCGCCCCTGTCGGGGCCATCACTTTTCCCCCGTTGGCGTCCCCTTCGGTTCGTCCAAACACGTCTTGCCAGATTTCAGTAACAATTTCTTCAGCGGTGCGCACGCTGCCTTCGCGCACACGTACGCGACCAGACAATGCAACCAATGCAGAATCAACACCCACACTGGGGTTTTCGATATTTGTTTCGCGCAGTTCAGCTAATGACACCACGACTTTTGCAAAGTCGACTGCACCGCGAACAGATGACCCAACGCGCAGGTCAGCGTGTGACCGCGTACGGCGCACGACAGCAACGGCTTTTTCTAGCCACGCATCAGATACGCCTGACCCTTCTGTGTTGCGACGGACAATTGCAATCTCGTCTTCGGCCGATTGATACGACATAGACACACGACACACTCGGTCGTAGACCGCACTAGAAATTCGCGCAGTACCAACAGCGTCAAAAGGGTTCATTGCAGCCACCATGCGGAAACCGTGTGCGGCTGCGACACGACCAAGACGCGGGACATTCAGTTCACCTTCGCTCATGACCGTGATGAGAACGTTCAGAGTTTCTTCTGGAATACGGTTAATCTCTTCGATATACAACAGTGATCCATCACGCATGGCACTGACCAATGCGCCATCAACAAAAATGCTTGGGTCGTATCCATCATTCAGTACTCGCGCTGGGTCGAAGTGACCTACAAGTCGTGCTGGCGTTAGTTCGGCGTTACCTTCAACGAATTCAAAACCGATGCCAAGGCCGTGGGCCACTGCACGCAACAATGTTGATTTACCAGTGCCCGGAGGGCCTTCCAGCAAAACGTGGCGGTCCGCTGCAAGAGCAGCAAGAACTAGCTCTACTTCACGGGTACGCCCGACGACTTGAGTGGAAAGCGTCGTGCGCAATGACGACTTAGTCATTGACTATGACACCACGAATGTTTTCACCCTCACGCATTGCGCGGTACCCCTCGTTGATTTCATCAAGCGTGTAGCGCTTTGTGATGAGTTCATCAAGCTTGAGGTCGCCAACGCGATACATGTCGAGCAATTTAGGAATATCAGCACGTGGGTTCAGGCTGCCAAAAATGGTGCCCTTCACTTCTTTATTCCACATTGCAAGCTGGAATAAGTTGATGTCTGCGCTGGTTTCGGTCATCGGAGAAATTGCAGTAACAACACATGTACCACCCTTGCCCACCATGGTCATTGCTTCACCCATCATGTCGCCATGAAGAACGCCAGGAGTCATGATGACTCGATCAGCCATTTCACCCCATGACAATTCCATCAAATGGGGAATTGCTTCAGCCATTGATGCATACGTGTGTGTTGCACCGAACTCCATAGCCTTTTCGCGCTTGAACTCAACAGGGTCGATAGCGATGATGCGCTTTGCACCAGCCATCCGAGCACCTTGCACAGCGTTGATACCAATGCCGCCGATACCAACAACAACGACAGTGTCACCAGGTTGTGTATCGGCACGGTTCGTAGCAGAGCCCCAGCCAGTTGCAACACCGCAAGAAACAAGAGCGACACAGTCAAGTGGCAAATCTTTTTCAACTTTGATGAGCGATGCTTCAGCAACAGTGGCGAACTCAGAGAATGTTCCGAGTTTTGCCATCAGCTTGACAGGGCGACCATCTTTCACGTGATGACGATGTGTTCCATCTGTGATCATTCCTCCGGTCAAAGTACCTGCACCCAAGTTGCACAAGTTCTGGCGACCCGTTGAGCAGTACCGACAACGACCACACGATGGAACAAAACTTGCTGACACATGGTCGCCTACTTGCAAGGTAGTGACACCTGCACCAAGTTTCACAACAACGCCGGCACCCTCATGCCCACCAATAAATGGGAAGAAGTCATCGACACCCATCATGGCCAACAGTTCCTTAGGGGGAACCATGTCGCCAGTGACGAAATGCTCGTCTGAGTGGCACATTCCGGCCACTTTCCAATTCACCAATACTTCATTGGCTTTTGGATCATCGACTTCGATTTCTTCAACCACCCATGGTTGATCAATCCCGTACAAAACCGCTGCGCGTGACTTCATTGTTATTTCCCCCTGGAATTGTGGACCATTTCTGGTCGTTGTGATTTAGTAGATTAAAACTCCGCGAATGTTTTTGCCATCGCGCATGTCTTGATAACCCTCGTTGATGTCTTCAAGCGTGTATGTCTTTGTGACGAGACCATCAAGATCAAGTTGGCCTTCGCGGTACAAACCAAGAAGCTTTGGAATGTCTGCACGTGGGTTACCTGAACCGAACAATGAACCAACAAGTTGCTTTTCCATCAGTGTGAGGTCAAGAAGGCTCATGTTTGCTCCACCCATTTCAAGTGCTGGGTGAATGTTGGTAACAACAACACGGCCGCGCTTTGCAGCAAGTGCCATGGCTTCGCCTATCATTTGGCCGTTGCCGACGCCCATGGTCATGATGACTTTGTTCGCCATGGTTCCCCATGTGAGATCTTGCAGCAATGGCAATGCTTCGGCCATTGACGATGCCGTGTGTGTTGCACCGAATTCCATAGCTTTTTCGCGCTTGAACTCAACAGGGTCGATTGCAACGATGCGCTTTGCACCGGCAAGGCGAGCACCTTGAATTGCGTTGGCACCGATACCGCCGACGCCAACAACAACGACTGTGTCGCCAGGAGCAACGTCAGCTGCATACACAGCAGATCCCCAACCGGTAACAACACCGCAACCAAGAAGGCATGCCTTCTCTAGTGGAACATCTTTTTCAATTTTGATACATGATGCTTCGTTCACAACTGTGTGCTTGGCAAACGTACCAAGCATGCACATGAGTGTGAGGTCTTTGTCGCCAACGTGATGGCGTGATGTACCGTCAGTTACTTGCATACCAAGTCCCATTAGCGCACCAAGGTCGCACAAGTTCTGGTGTCCGGTTGAACAGCTTGGGCAACGTCCGCATGACGGGATGAACCCGAACACCACATGGTCGCCGACTTCTAGCCAGCTGACTCCTTCGCCAACAGCTTCCACAACTCCGGCGCCTTCGTGGCCTCCAATGATGGGTAACGCGAATGGCAGGTCGCCCGTGGTGAGGTGTTCGTCTGAGTGGCACATGCCTGAAGCGGCAATCTTGACCAAGACTTCGCCAGCCTTCGGCGCATCAAGCTCAATTTCTTCAACGCTCCACGGAGCGTTTACTTCCCACAGAATTGCAGCGGTTGTCTTCATGGAAGCCCCCTTGTTTTGGCTGCCAGGTACCCGGCAGGTTCTTCTCCGAGATTACTCATTTGTGCCACATATTCTCTAGTGGGGTTCCCGGAAGGTACTCTCGTAGGCATGGACAAGGACACCACCCCACAACCAGTACCCGAGCAGGCCTCAGCCAGCGTGGAAAGCCCCATCGTCGAGGAACTTCTCGTCGAGGAGATTTCCATCGACGGCATGTGCGGCGTGTACTAACCACCTCGCCACATCATGACAGTCACGCTCGAGTCCGCGTGCGAGTTGCACCCTCAAGTCGCGATCCGGCCTGAACCGTTTGGTGCGCTCGCCTATCACTATGGCAACCGTCGTTTAGTTTTTCTTCGTCACCCAGACATTGTGCGTGTTGTCAAAACGATGGGCGAACACAAAACCCTGCGCGACACGTTCGTCGCAGAAGGCGTCGCCGAATCACGGTGGCCCTCATTTATTGAAGCTCTTTCTTCTCTTACCACATCGGAGATAATTCGTGTCCTCTCATAGCCTCGGCCAACAAATGAAGCAGGGACTTGATGCTCCTATCTGTCTCACATGGGAACTGACCTACGCGTGCAACTTGGCATGTGTTCATTGTTTGTCAAGTAGCGGACAACGCGATGATCGTGAATTGTCCACTGAACAAGCGAAAGCTGTTCTTGACGAACTTGCAGCGTTGCAAGTGTTTTACATCAACATCGGTGGCGGTGAACCAATGATTCGCCGTGACTTCTTCGAAATTGTTGAACATTCGATTGCAAACAACATTGGCGTCAAGTTCTCTACCAACGGCGCGTTCATCGACAAGAAAAATGCAGAGCGTCTCACCGCAATGGAATATCTCGATATTCAAATCAGCCTTGATGGCACGGACGCCATTACAAACGACGCAGTGCGTGGTGACGGTTCGTTCGACACCGCCATTCGCGCGATGGACAATTTGAAGGCTGCCGGTTTCGGCCAGTTCAAAATTTCAGTCGTCGTAACTCGCCACAATGTTGACCAACTTGATGAATTCAAGGCTCTTGCTGATTCATATGGTGCGCAACTTCGCATTACGCGCTTGCGCCCAGCAGGTCGTGGTGCAGATACGTGGGATGAACTTCACCCTACAAATGCACAACAGCGCCAGATCTATAACTGGTTGCTTGCACACGGAGAAAACGTTCTCACTGGCGATTCTTTTTTCCACCTCAATGCATTCGGTGAGTCACTGCCAGGTTTGAACCTGTGCGGCGCTGGCCGAGTCGTGTGTCTCATTGACCCAATCGGCGATGTCTACGCGTGCCCATTTGTTATTCATGACACTTTCAAAGCAGGCAATGTTCTTGAAGACGGTGGTTTTACCCACGTATGGCGCGAATCAGACCTCTTCACAGAATTGCGTGAACCACAAAGTGCAGGCGCATGTGCGTCCTGTGGTGCATTCGACGCCTGCCAGGGTGGTTGCATGGCCGCCAAGTTCTTTACCGGACTTCCCCTAGATGGCCCAGACCCCGAATGTGTAACAGGCCATGGTGAAGTGCTGTTGCCATCCGTTCCTGTCTCGCTTGTCCCTCGCCCATCAATGGACCATTCAAAGCCAGCACGAACCCTCATAAAGAGTAAAGTCTCTACGTGAATTCTTTTGTTGCAGCAATTGCGATCATCATCGCGTATTTCTGCGGCACCTTGCCCATAGCGATTCTTATTGCTAAATCAAAAGGCATCGACATCACAACATATGGCTCTGGTAATCCTGGTGCAAGCAATGTCGCGCGAGCACTTGGCGCTAAGTACGGAGTCCTCGTATTCGTCGGTGATGCCCTCAAAGGTGCGCTTCCCGTTTTGGCTCTTTTGTCGAACCGCCCAGTTGCATACGCGTGTGCAGCTGCAACTGTCTTAGGCCATGTATTTCCCATCACGCGGAAGTTCAAAGGTGGCAAGGGCGTTGCAACTGGAGCGGGAAGTTTGTTACCACTCCACCCCTTTTTGCTGATTGGTTCAGCTCTGGTCTGGTTGCTCATGACGAAAGTAACAAAGAAAGCGTCGATTGCGTCAATAGTGATCGTGCCGGCTTTAGTTGTTGCATTCATTATGAGTGGAACACCAGGTTGGGAAATTTTCGCACTTGTTGGCATCGGTGCCTTAGTAGAAGTTCGCCATGCATCGAATATCAAACGACTTTTGTCTGGCACCGAGCCCCCAGTGACAGGCTCAACGGTCTAACCTCCATTCGTGTTCTCTTTTCTCGA
>CAMDVC010000061.1 GCA_945878785.1 Bifidobacterium breve
AGCGATTTCGGCCGCTTCTAGGCCAGTTCGCACCATTTTTTGTAGTGTGCAACCTGACCCCGCACTGCCTTGGCGTAGAGCCCGGCAATCGCAGTGGTGATTGGCCCGGGGCAGGGCACTTCGCGGTCGTCGACCGAGTTGATGGCACTGACTTCGGCGGCTGTTCCGCAGCAGAAAATTTCTTCAGCGATGTACAGGTCTGAACGAACAATGTTCTCGACCCGCATTTCATAACCAAGCTCGGCGGCAATCTGGGCCACGCAGTCTTGTGTGATGCCCTCAAGAGCGCCAGCAGAAAGCGGCGGAGTAAGAATGACGCCATTACGCACAACGAAGATGTTTTCTCCGGTGCACTCACTAACAAAGCCTTGCGGGTTCAACATGATTGCTTCGTCATATCCGGCCTTCAAAGCTTCAACTTTGGCCAGTGACGAGTTCACGTAGTTACCAACTGTTTTTGCAGCTGGTGGCATGGTGTTGTGATCAAGACGTGTCCATGAAGAGATCTTCATGCGTACACCTTTCGTTAAAGCATCTTCACCCAAGTAAGCGCCCCATGGCCAGCACGCAATGGCAACGTCAACGACACACGGAAGAGGGTTGAGACCCATCTCTCCATATCCGTAATAGGCAAGTGGACGCACGTAACAAGAAGGAAGGCCTGTTGAGCGAACGACTTCTTTAGTGGCGGCGATTAGTTGCTCAGGTGTGTATGGAATTTCCATACCAAGAATCTTTGCGCTCTTAAACAAGCGATTGATGTGTTCAGTGAGGCGGAACACTGCAGGACCTTCCGAAGTTTCGTATGCACGAATGCCCTCAAATACGCCAGTGCCGTAGTGAAGGGTGTGTGTCAGGACATGTACTTGAGCCTTGTCCCAATCGACAAGTGTTCCGTTCATCCAGATTTTCGGTGTGGGTACGAGAGTAGGCATATTGCTCCTAGGTGATGTGGTGAAAGATTACTTGCCTGCAACGATTGCCGCGATGGCATTTCCAATGTCGACGGTTGACCCTGTTGGTGCAGTGTCACATGCTGCACGAATATGGTCAGCTGCTGCTGATTCATTCAGGAAATCAAGCATGAGTGCTGCAGACAGGATTGCTGCTGTGGGGTTTGCCTTGCCTGTGCCCACGATGTCTGGTGCTGACCCATGAGATGGTTCAAACATTGATGGACCGGTACGGGCAGGGTTCAAGTTTGCAGATGATGCAAGACCAATACCACCACTGACTGCGCCACCAAGGTCAGTAAGGATGTCGCCAAACAAATTGTCGGTCACAATGACGTCGTAACGGTGTGGATCTTCAACAAAATAAATACACGCAGCATCAACATGGTTGTACGCAGTACCGACGTGAGGAAACTGCGCTGCAACATCATTGAATGCGCGCTGCCACAGATCACCTGCAAAGGTCAACACGTTTGTTTTGTGCACCAAGGTGACGTGCTTGCGCTCGCGCTTTGCAGCAAGTTCGAATGCATACCGAATACAACGCTCGACGCCATGTCGCGTATTGACACTTCCTTGGGTTGCAATTTCATATGGAGTGCCGCGACGCAAAACGCCGCCTTCGCCAACATACGGCCCTTCCGTGTTTTCACGAATGACAACAAAGTCATGAGGAGTCACATGGCCAGGCGCAGTGCCGACAAACGGGCGTTGGTTGACATAGAGGTCAAGGTCGAAACGCATCTTCAACAGAAGTCCACGCTCGATAATGCCAGGAGGAACATCTGGCGTGCCGACAGCCCCCAACAAAATGGCGTCAAAACCGCGCAGCTGATTCAGGACATCGTCAGACAGGATTTCGCCGTCACGCAGATAACGCATGCCACCCAAGTCAAAGTCAGTTGTGTCAATTGCCACTCCAGCGGCGCGCACCACTTTCACGGCCTCAGCCGTGACTTCGGGACCGATTCCGTCTCCGCCAATGAGTGCGATGCGATGTGCCATAAGGAGACCATCGTAGAAGGCACAGGTAGCCTTCTCCTCATGGCAAAGCATCTCCTCTCTCAAGCCACATATGCCCGGCTCGAGGCCGAAATAACCCACCTTGAACACGAAGTGCTTCCCGAAGTGGCTGACAAAATTGGTCGAGCGCGCGAAATGGGCGACCTAAAGGAAAATGGTGACTATCACGCCGCCAAAGACGAGTACGGCATGTTCAATGACCGTAAGAACCTTCTGTTGTCCATTTTGGAAGATTCCGAACTTGCAACTTCGCCCGCCGATGGCGAAGTGGGAGTCCTTTCAACTGTCACCATTTTGTTTGCTGGTGATGACGAAGATGATGCCGAGACGTACCTCATTGGGCACATCGAAGAAAAGCGCACCGAGCAAGGCATCGAAGTCATGAGTCCTGTCTCACCAATTGGGTCTGCACTTCTTGGTCACAAAGAAAGTGACCTCGTCAGCATCACTCTTGAGAACGGGGCAAAAATTTCCGTCACCATTTTGAAGGTTGCCAACTGAGCGATCATTCCATTCCATATTTGCCCCCCGGCCACACAGTGTCTCTTCCCGGAAGAGGCACCACGTTTTATCGTGAGTTAACTGGCCCGGCCGGAGCACCAACGGTCGTGCTTTTGCATGGCTGGACAGCTACTGCTGACCTGAATTTCTACATGTGTTACGAAGAACTCGGCAAACATTTTCGCGTCATTGCTCTTGACCATCGTGGCCATGGACGTGGCATCAGATCATCCCAGGCGTTTCGGCTATCAGACTGTGCTGATGATGTTGCAGCACTCATGGATCAATTGGGAATCGCCACTTTCATTCCTGTCGGATACTCCATGGGCGGCACCATTGCCCAATTGATGTGGAAACGCCACGAGCACCGGGTGCGTGGTTTAGTTCTTGCAGCAACTGCCGGATATTGGGCGACGTCGCGTCAAGAACGTTTCATGTTCTCCGTGCTCACAGGAATTAGCAGGCTTGCGCGTGTAACTCCCCGTTCAATTCAACAAACAATCAGCGAGCGCATGTACTTATCTCGAAAGACAATGCAATGGGAACCATGGGCTGCGCTCCAGATTGCAAGCCATGACTGGCGCAGCATTCTTGAGGCGGGTTCTGCGCTTGGTCGATTTGATTCGCGGAAATGGCTGACGCAGGTTGATGTTCCGACATCTGTCGTAATCACTACTGAAGATCAAGTGGTTGCGCCGCGCCGACAACGGACACTTGCGAGTCTGATTCCTAACACTCATGTTTTTGAGATATCAGGAAACCACGATGCTGCATTTGCGCGGGCTGCTGAATTCGTGCCGCTTCTTGTAAACGCGTGTCTCACAGTTCATAGCGATGCCCTTAACCGGCCTGGACACATCGAGAACATATGAGTTCAAAGCCAATTCGACTGCGCTCGCGCTGGCGGCGCAATAGTCGACTTCTTCGTCTCGGAGCCCGCGTCGGTCTCGGACATGCTGGAACATCAGCGCGAAAAATATTTGCAGGGGCAGAACGCAAAGAGCAGTTGTCCCGTTCTCGAGAATTGAAATCAGCTCAGCAGATTGCAGAAGAACTGGGCAATATGAAAGGCGCGCTGATGAAGGTGGGCCAGATGGCCAGCTACCTTGACGACGGGTTGCCAGAGCCAATGCGTGTTGCCTTGTCGCAACTGCAATCAAACGCCCCACCAATGGCAGTCGAACTCGTCCATATTGAACTTGAACGCGAACTTGGCCGTTCCATAAAAGACATATTTGTTGAGTTTGATGACGAGCCAATTGCTTCAGCGTCTATTGGTCAAGTACACCGTGCAATTATTCGTCTCGCCGATGGCACTGAAAAGGCAGTCGCGGTGAAGGTGCAATACCCCGGTGTCGGAGAAGCCATCGATTCTGACCTCCGTACTGCAGACCTGTTGGGCGCCATGCTTGCATTCGGATTCAAATCATTGAACCCCGAAGACATGGTCGCCGAGATCAAAGATCGACTTCGAGAAGAACTTGACTATAAAAACGAAGCCAAGAATCAGCAGATGTTTGCGGACTTTTATAGGGGTCATCCATTCATCCATGTTCCTGAAGTTCTGCACGAGTATTCCACTAAAAACATTTTGATAACGGAATTAGTGACCGGTCATACGTTCGCCGAAGTATGTGAATGGTCACAAGAACAGCGCGACATGGCAGGCGAAGCAATATTTAGATTCGTGTTTCGCAGTTTGTATCGCTTCCGTGCGTTCAATGGTGATCCACACCCCGGAAATTACATCTTTCACGGAGATGGCAGGGTTACATTTCTCGACTTCGGACTGATTAAGCACTTCACACAAGATGAGATGTTGATGTTCCAGTCCATGGTCAAAGCAGCTGTTATCGATAATGATATGGATGTGTACCGACGCGTCATTGAAGATGCTGGCATGTTGCAACTTGATGCGCCTTTCACCACTCAGGAATGTGGTGAATACTTCTCTCACTTCTATGAACCAGTACGTGAATCGCGCGTCATGGAGTGGTCAGGTGCGTATGCAACATCAATCGTTCGTCACACTTTTGACCGCACCTCTGCAATTGCCCAATATGCAACAGTTCCAAAATCTTTCGTGTTTATCCAGCGCATTAACCTGGGCCTCTATGCACTTCTAGGGCAGCTGCGTTCCAGTGGCAATTACCGTCGCATCTCTGAAGAACTATGGCCCATGACCAATGCTGCGCCGTCCAGCTCTATGGGTGAAGCGGAAGCGAAATGGCTTTCGTCGCGCGATTAAATAATCGTTTTTAGGTCTAGACCAATATCAAGAATTGGCGACGAATGCGTTAGTCCGCCAACGCTGATGAATTGAACACCCGTTTCAGCAACTGATCGAGCAGTAGCAATAGTGAGTCCGCCACTCGCCTCCAACAGCACGGCGTGTCCCGTGCTCGAGGTATGACGTTGCGATATCGCTACAGCCTCTTTCATCACATCTGGTGCCATGTTGTCTAACAACACAACATTTGCACCAGCGTCGAGCGCAACCTGTAATTGCTCAAGAGTGTCTACTTCAATCTCAATCGGCAAAGTATCTGCAAGGGCACGTACCTTGGCGAAGGCTTCAGCCACTCCACCTGCAGCAACAATGTGATTGTCCTTCACTAGAGCGGCGTCGCTGAGACTCATTCGATGGTTCTGTCCGCCCCCACATCGCACTGCATACTTTTCAAGAGCACGCAGACCAGGTGTTGTCTTACGCGTATCACGAATGATTGCGCCAGTACCAGCCACAGCATCTACCCATGCGGCTGTAGCCGTAGCAATGCCTGACAAATGGCATAGCAAATTCAGTGCGGTGCGCTCTGCAGTCAACAACAACTGCGTCGGTGCCTCTATTTTCATCAATACGTCGCCTACGTGCACCCGTTCGCCGTCGTTCTGAAAGTAGTCAATAGAGCTTGCATGAGGGCCACATACCATTTCAATCACCGCGGCCGCGATGACTAAACCAGACACACAACCATCGGCACGTGTTCCGAATGTGGCAATACTGCGCTGTTCAAACGGAACCGTGGCAACTGACGTGACATCAATACCACCATCAAGGTCTTCCAACATTGTGTTCTCAATGACATCTTCGATGTACAAAGGATTAAGGCCTCCTGCAACTAACAAGGCAGCAGTTTCAGTTGTGAATGAATACATATCCATTACTTCACCTCAATCTGGCCATCAACAATGCGGCACGACAAATGACGATTCCATGAATCGCTTGGGGCATCAAAATCTCTACGCCTGTGACAACCACGACTTTCAGTGCGTGTCTTTGCCGCCTCAACTACCGCCATTGCAATAGTGAGCATGTTCGTGGCTTCAAATGCTTTACGAGTCGGCACAACTGTTGATGACATATTTGATGACAGCGTTTTCAGAATGCGTGAAGCCGAGTCAAGTCCCTCCGGAGTGCGCAACACGCCCACATACTTAGACATTGCAGACCGCAATGCAGTTCGATGATACGAATCAATCAATGCCCCATGTGTCTCAGATTCATCAGATGTAGCGACCGGCGGCAATGACCAACTCAGTGCGCGACCCACACGCGTTCCAGCAACAACGCCTTCGGTCAGACTGTTTGATGCCAGTCTGTTTGCTCCGTGCACACCGGTGCACGCCGCTTCACCAACCACATACAAGCCTTGCAGTGCAGTTGTGCCGTTCAATGTTGCCTTCACTCCGCCACAAACGTAATGAGCAGCAGGCGCAACGGGAATCAATTCAGTTCGCGGATCAATACCTGCATCAAGACATGAGGCAGTAATGGAGGGAAACCGCTCTTCAAACTTTTCAATATGTCGACCATCTAGATACACATGGTCATCCACACCTGCAGGCGCTTGTGCCATGCGTTCACTAATTGCAGCCGCAACAATGTCGCGTGGGGCAAGATCTTCTTGTGGATGCACACCTTTCATCACGCGTTTTCCAGCTGCATCCAGAAGAATGCCGCCTTCTCCGCGCACAGCCTCACTGATAAGCGCTTGCTGGCCTGTCGCCTCACTGCCTCGCCACAAAACTGTGGGGTGAAACTGAATAAATTCAAGACCGCTTGCCTTTAGCCCCGCGCGCAACGCAAGCGCAATGCCGTCACCCGTGACTGCTGATGGGTTTGATGTTGACGCGTACACCTGTCCGTAACCGCCGGTAGCAATGATGACTGCGCGAGCGTTCACAATGCCAACGCTTTGCACGCCACCGCTGCTGTCAAGCATTGCGACTTTTACTCCAGTCACTGCACGCGCGCCGTCAGATGCATGGCCGATTACAAGATCAAGACCAAAAGCACGTTCCACTACATGCACACCCGCTAAACGCACAGATTCGTCAAGGGTGCGTTGCACTTCAGCACCCGACTGGTCACCACCGGCATGAACAATGCGTCGGTGTGAATGTCCACCTTCTCGCGTGAGCGCGACTCCTTCATGTAGACCTGGATCAAATGATGCACCCAATTCCATGAGATAACGAATTGCGGTGGGCGCCTCAGTGGCTAACGTACGCACGGCTTGTTCATCACACAA